>VGZY01000006.1 GCA_016872355.1 SAR202 cluster bacterium
CCAGATCACCCTTGGAGATCGAGACTGATTCAACCAAAACCAGTCGTACTGACAAAATCACTGAGCAGTAAGACTGACAAAGTCACTGAGCATTGACATTCGCGCATACTTGGATGCGGCGATAAGTACCAATTGGGCCATTCTAATAAGTATAAATCGAAAGATACGACATACGCAAAGTGTTCTATTTATATTTCGGATATTCGAATTATCTCTCCATCGCAGAGTGCTGCGAAGGAGAGATAGTGAAGTTAAAGTGCGAGAGGCGGCTAGCGAAGCCTCATGAATGCCATGTAGGCGGCGAGGCCCCAACCTGCCAGATCGTATATTGAGTTGGCCGCACGGGGACCGCCCAGATATATAACGATGCCGAATGCAATTAGGATACCGCCGATTGCGACGATTTGCAGCGTTCTTCCCCGTTTTCGGTTGGCGGCTATGCTGACGCCCTCGCCCATAACATACCCGAATCCGGCAAGGGCAAGGATGTACACGAAGATAATGGGGATCACGGAAAGGATAATGAGCGATGCAATCGCCCCGGCGGCGGCCAGGACGACGGCGGCGCCGATAGCCTTGAGCAGATGAACGGGCGCGGCGGAATAGACGGGCGACTTGATTACGCGGGCGCAGTCCCGGCAGCGAGCACCGACTGGAGTCTGCACCATGCAACGAGGGCAGATCAGGGTCTCGCACTTTCCGCACCGGAGCGCAGTGGGCACATTGGGATGGCGGGCGCAGAAGCTAGTCGCCGTTGACATGGGTGGCTCCTTCCTGGGTCGCCGGCGCGCGGCGGGTCCACGTTTGTCGCTTTGGGACGTCGCGGTCCCAGAGCAGGCGGTAGAAGAGCAGGGAAGGGAGGCTGTAGCCGTCCTTCGGCAACTCCCAGTTAGCCGTCAGCCGCTTGGCCACGAGCACAAGCCCTATCGCTGCGGTCATGTAGACCACCGCCGGCGGCCGGTCGAAGTACCAGGCCAGCGGCGGCAACGTAATGAGCGCCAGAATGGTCCAGAACGCGGTGTCCTTGAGAAGGAGCCTGCCCAGCAGGAGCATGACGATCGTCTCAAGCACCATCTCCTGGTACAGGCCGAATCCGAGAAGGACGCCGATGCCTGTTGCGACGCCGCGGCCGCCGGTGAAGCCGATGTAGACGGACCAGTTGTGGCCTATGATCGCCGCGAGGCCAACGAGGACCTGGTACTCGATGTCCAGCCCGGCGGCCTTCGCCGCCCAAACGGGTACGGCGCCCTTGACGACGCAGTCGAAGACACCGAGGGAGAGGCCGATCTTCTTGCCCACGTGCTCGGTCAGGTTCGACGCGCCTACATTGCCGGACCCGTACTTGCGGATGTCGATGCCGCGCAGGTATTTGCCGGCGAGGTACGCCGTTGGGAATGCGCCCCACAGGTACGCGAAGGCTATGGCAAGGATGATGATGAGCATACTAACGCCCGGCAGCCCTCTGCTTCTTCAGGTCGAGCATCTTGTGGTAGACCTCCATCGGCGGCCCGGCGGAGCCCGGCGGGGGCTCTCCCGGGTTGCCGGAGGCGTGGTAGTCGCTTCCGCCGCACTGCAGGAGGCCGATCTCGTCGGCGATGGAAGCGAAGAGCCTGGTCTGCACGTTGCTGAAATTGCCGTAGTGGACTTCTATGCCGGCCAGCCCTTCGGCTTTGAGCTCGCGCAGCGTTTTCTTCAGCGCCTCCACCTCCTCCGGTCCCGTGCCTTTCATGGCGTATATGGGGTGTGCCATGACAGGCAGGGCGCCGTTCTTGACCAGGAGGCGCACGGACTCCGTCGGCGAAAGGCGAAGGCGCTCAACGTAGGCGGGACCGTCCTTGCCGAGCCACTTGTCGAAGGCCTCGGACTTGTAGCGGACGTAGCCCTTCTCCACTAGCGCCTGCGCTATGTGCGGTCGGCCGATGGCGGCGCCGTCGGCTATTTCCAGCACGCGCTCCCACGTAATCCTCAGGCCCAGCCTGTTCAACACCTCCACTGTCTTACGGGCTCGCCCCACGCGGTCGTCCCGGAAACCGGCGATGGTCTTCTGGAAGTCCTCGTCATCCAGGTCGATGAAGTAACCGAGCATATGGATCTCGCCGCCCGGAACATCGGTGCTCAGCTCAATTCCGGGGATGAGCACAAGGTCGCGGAATTTGGAGACGGCCTCGCGCGCCTCGGCGATGCCCTCCGTAGAGTCGTGGTCTGTGATTGCGATGACCCGAAGGCCCCTGCTCACGCAAAGGCGGACGAGCTCCGTCGGCGACAGAGTCCCGTCGGAAGAAGTCGTGTGAAGATGAAGGTCAACTTGGGCCAATTTAGCTGCCTCTATGTTTGTCTAAAGAACGTCTCGGTCTGTCCGGCGGACACTCGTGGCCTTGCCGGTAGTCTCATCAACTTCAAACAGGACGCTGTTGAACCGCAGCGGGCCGCGGTCTTCCACATTCAGCTTGTGGGGAGTCTGGTCCAGGAACCGCACCAGGGCATCCTCGGTCCGGAAGCCTATGACGGAATTCAGGGTCCCGGCCATGCCCAGGTCGTGAACGAAGCCTGTGCCTTTCGGCAGAATGCGGGCGTCCGCTGTGGGCACGTGCGTGTGCGTCCCCGCGACGGCGCTCACGCGGCCGTCGAGGTACCAGCCCAGCGCCATCTTTTCGGAAGACGCTTCAGCGTGAAAATCGACGACTATTGCTCTTGGGCGGTCCTTCAGGCCGGTCAGCAGGGCGTCCACCGCGCGGAACGGGCATTCAACGGTGCCGACGAAGACGCGGCCCAGGAGGTTTATGACCATGACATCCTTAACCAGTGCGTGCCCCCGGCCAATGGCGGAAGGCGGGTAGTTGAGGGGCCGCAGGACGGGAAGGTTGGTCTTCAGATGGGGGTATATATCCCGCTGGTCCCAGATGTGGTTCCCGGAGGTGATCACGTCCACGCCGGCGGAGAACAGCTCCTTCGCCGTTTCCAGCGTCACCCCGAACCCGCCTGCGGAATTCTCTCCGTTGGCCGTTACGAAATCGATGGCAAGCTCTTCCTTGAGCGATGGAAGCACGGACTTCACGGCCCTGCGGCCGGGCCGGCCAACCACGTCTCCAATCATCAGAATTCGCAACGGGTGTCCCTTTGCCGGCCAGCCGGCGGTCGAATTGGATACAAACGGCCACCAGCAATTGTAGCAAATCGTTGTAAGCCGGAAACAGTCGTGGGGGGTGGGCATGCCCACCCCCCACGAGAATTCAACCGATACAGGATACCGCGTCCGACTTGTCTACTTTGCTACTTCTACGATGCGGCTCTCTCGGATTACCGTGACCTTTATCTGGCCAGGGTACGCCAGAGTCTCCTCGATCTTCTTGACTATGTCGCGCGCCATCTGGCTCGCGGCCACGTCGTCGATGCGCTCCGGCATGACCATCACGCGCATCTCGCGGCCGGCCTGGATGGCGTAGCACTTTTCGACGCCGTCGAAAGCGCGCCCGACCTCTTCCAGGGCCTCCAGCCGCTTGATGTAGTGCTCCACCGTGTCTCTGCGCGAGCCCGGCCGTGCGGCGCTGATCGCGTCCGCGGCGGCCACCAGGAAAGACTCAGGCGAGGAGTGGTCGTCGTCGTGGTGCTCCTTGATGCACGAGACGACGTGCGGCTGGACGTTTGCCTTCACCGCTACATCCGCGCCGATCTCGGCGTGAGGGCCGTCAACTTCGTGAGTGAGCGCCTTGCCGATATCGTGGAGCAGGCCGCCCATCTTGGCCACCTTCACGTTAGCGCCGATTTCCGCGGCCATGATTCCGGCCAGGTGGGCGACTTCGATCGAATGCAAAAGCACGTTTTCGCCATAGCTGAAGCGGTACTTCAGCCGGCCCAGGAGCTTGATCATTTCCGGGTTCAGCCCGCGGATGCCGACATCCAGAACCGTCTGCTCACCGATCTTGCGAATCGTCTCCTGGAGCTCTTTCTCGGTCTTCGACACGGTCTCTTCAATCCTCGCGGGGTGTATCCTGCCGTCGGCTATCAGCTTCAGGAGCGACAGCCTGGCTACCTCGCGGCGGATCGGGTCAAAACAGGACAGGGTGACGGCTTCCGGGGTGTCGTCGATTATGAGATCGACGCCGGTAGCCTTTTCTATAGCGCGGATATTGCGCCCTTCACGGCCTATGAGGCGACCTTTCATCTCCTCTGAGGGTAGCGGCACGCTGGTGAGCGTGACGTCCGAGACCACGTCTGAGGCAAGGCGCTGCGTTGCCTGCGCAATGATGTTGCGCGCCTTGTCGGAGGCATCGGCTTTTGCCTGCTCCTCCATATCGCGGTAACGGATCGCCAGCTCATGCTTTATCTCTTCTTCGGCACGGCGCATCAGCTCATTCTTGGCATCGTTCATGGAGAGGAAGGACACTTCCTCCAGCTTCTGGAGTTGCTTGTTCTTAAGCCCCTCCACCTCTTCCTTAACAGAGGCGACATTCTTCTCGAGGTCGGACATGTCTTTCTCGCGCCGGTCGAGGTTTGTGGAGCGGCGCTCCACATTCTCCTCGCGGTTCACGAGGCGGCGCTCTGTGCGCTGGATTTCCGCGCGCCGCTCTTTCAACTCGGCTTCGCCCTCGCGGAGCTTGGCCTCACCTTCAGACTTGATCCTGAGGGCCTCTTCTTTTGCCTCGAGAAGTAACTTTCTTTCCTTTTCCTTTGCCTCTGATATGAGCTTCGATGCTTCCGACTGGGCCTCTTCAAACCGTTTGCCAAAGAGCGACTTGTTGCCGAGATAAGCAACAGCTACGCCGACTGCTACTCCTGCAACCAGACCGATGAGGGCGGCGAGTATCGCAACAACTGGTGAGTCCACGTTACTCAGCCCCCTTTCAAGATTGGACTTTATGGTATCTGCGGATACTCAGAAACCACAAGCCAATGTTAAGGCTGGGTTAGTACAGTGTCAAGCTAAGTAGATATACCTTTGGTCACTTCACGGGAAAGGCGATGCGGCTATACAATACAACCCGGTCGAATTACTCAAGGTGATGCCGCCATAAACCTCCCCAAGCCTCGCCTGTCCTCCGGAGTCCCTGCGACATTCCGCGCCTTCCACGACTCCAACTACCGTATCATGTGGCCCGCGAACGTCCTCTCTCTCATGGCGCGCTGGGGGCAGATGACGATCCTCGGGTGGCTGGTACTGGAGCTAACTGACTCGCCGTGGGCGGTGGCGCTGGTAGGCTTCTTCGGCAACGTGCCGATGTTCTTTCTCGGGCTTGTCGGCGGCTACCTGGCAGATTCCGTGGACCGTCGCCGTGTGCTCGTCACCACATCTTTCGGCGCACTTGTGGTCGCCGTGGCGATGCTGGTTGTGCTGGTGGGTGGCTGGGAGAGGCCGTGGCACTGCTACCTGGCGATAATGACCGTGGGGGTGGGCTGGGCGCTCGACCTGCCTGTGAGGCGGTCCATGTTCCACGATCTCCTCGGCCGCGGCGGGGTGACCAACGCGATGGCGCTGGACTCAATGGGCCAGAGTGGGGCGGTGATCCTGGGTCCTGCCGTTGCGGGTGTCCTGATAGCGACGGTGGGATTCGAAGGCGCCTATACGTTTGTCACCGGCTGCTACCTTGTCTCGTTCCTTCTGCTAAATCGCCTGCATCTTTCGCACATGGGCAAGCGGAACCCGGACCGCAAGTCGGGTCACATGCTGAAGGACCTGGGAGTCGGCTTCAGGTACACCTTCAGCAATCAGACACTTTTCGGGGTCGTTCTGATCACCGTGCTAATGAACACCCTGCTGTTCCCTTACCAGCACATTCTGCCCGTCATTGCCAACAGCGTTCTGGAGATCGGCCCTGCGCCGACCGGGTTCCTGCAGGCTGCAGCGGGCATGGGCTCTTTCGTGGGGGCCATTTCGCTTGCCTCCCGTGCGAACATTCTCCACCACGGGAGAGTCTACGTAGGAGGCTCGGTCCTTGCGCTGGCCTGTCTTATCATCTTTTCACTGTCAAGGTGGTATGCACTCTCATTTCCAATGCTGCTCCTGCTCGGCCTGGGCACGTCCGGTTTCAGCACCATGCAGCCCACACTGGCGATGCTCGTGTCCAGAGAGGATATGCGCGGCAAGGCGCTGGGTGTTGTGAGCCTGGGAATAGGGACCGGGCCTATCGGGGCGCTCTACATTGGGGCGCTCGCGGACGCCTTCGGCCCTGCGATGGCGATAACGGTGAACGCGGTTACCGGCCTTGCTCTGATCCTCATGATCGTGGCCCTTTTGCCCTCCTTGCGAGCTCGGACGATGCCAGACGACCGGCCTGTCTTTATCGGGGCCGGGCGCCCAAAGCCTTGACAGCCCACATGCGCACAGCGCTCCCGATTCTAGTTCACCCATTTCACGCTTAAGCCAAAGGACGAGCGCCTCAGGTATGACTAGGTTCGAATGGCTAGAGAAGTAGTCCCTTAGCTGCTTCAAGCCGCCCTTCGAATGGGGTTGAACGTCGTACCACCCATCTTCAGACTAGTCTTTTCTACACGTTGTGTCCTCGAATGGTTAGTCCCGGACCTAACCCCAGGCGTAACATACATATACAGTCCGCCTACCGCCAAAACGGTATCACCACGGCAGGATTCCGCGCCTAGAGTTCCCTGTAAGCGGGAGAGCTAGCCCATGCGCGTTGTGCGCTGTGCTGCTCAAAACCTACGTGAGGGAAGGAAGGCAGCGGAGATGATTACCACAGGGAAGACTCGAGTCCGGGCCGGCCTCGTCGGCATCATAGTGCTGGCTGTGATCGCAATGCTCCTGGCCGACGGGCCCAGGACCGTTCATGCCGAAACTCGTGACACGACCGTCCCGGTCGGTGCCGCGTGGAGTCACTTCGAAGGCACTCAGGCCCCTCCGTCGTGGACGGCGACCCCGTTCCCGACATCTGCGCATCCGTTTTTCGCGACGCCCGATCCGACGTTTACGCCCGCGCCGACGTCTACGGAGCCGATGGTGCAGGTGCTTGCTTCTCTCTTTGAGTCGTTAGTTCGATTGCTCTTCAGCCGGTCGCAGGCGGATGCGGCAGACGATGATGACGACGATGATGAAAAGAGGGCTAAAGGGAAGGGGAAGGACGAGAAAGGCAGAGGGAAAGACAAAGATGATCAGGCGGACGGGACATGCCGTTCAACAGCCTTCTCCAGGGCAGGGTATCTCACTCCAAGTGTGACCCCTCGCGCAGCCATGAAGACAACGTATGAAAGCCAGAGGCCATGGTTGCCGAACGCTGGCACCAGCGCGAGCGTGAGCGCAACGAAAATCGCGAGTGATACCGCCATTCCGTTGCGCATTGCCGCGGTTCGAGTTGCCCCAATGAAGATCCCGTCCAGTTGGAAGCTCCAGACGGAAATGAGTGGGGAGATGGCCACCCATGCCAGGTAACGACCGGCCTCTGCCCGCAACTCCGGTATGTTTGTCAACAGCCTGACCATGACGTCGCCGGCTGAGAAGTAGACTACCGAATAGAGCGCGGCGCACGCCGCGGCGGCCGCCGTGGTGATCGTCACGGCCGTCCGGAGCGCCGCGCGGTCGCCCGCGCCTTTCGCTTCGCCTACCAGCGTCTCCGACGCGTGCGCGAATCCGTCGAGTCCGAACGCCATGAATGCCTGGAACTGGAAGAGCAGGGCATTCGACGCTAGCGCCACTGTGCCGATCTGCGCGCCCCTGTTGGTCACCCAGAGCCACGCGCCGATGAGGCAAAGCGTCCGGATGAAGATATCGCGGTTGACCGAGAAAAGCCTCCGGAGCGCGGACCGATCGAGGATGCGCGCCCTTTCCCATCGCCCGGGGAACTCGGACCTGGCGAGCCTGAGCACAATGAAAATGCCGAATGCCGCGGCCGCCCACTCGGCAATTACCGTTCCCGCCGCCACCCCATGTATGCCCCATCCGAAGCCGAGCACGAAGAGGAGGTCCAGCAGTATGTTGAGGCCGTTGGTGAACAGGGAGATGACGAGGGTGACATGCGCCCGCTGCACTCCCAGGGTCCAGCCCAGGAAGGCGTACCCCATGAGCACCGCCGGCGCGCTCCAGATGCGGATGTTGAAGTACGCCCGCGCGGACTCCGCAACGTCGTCGGCCGGGCCGATCAGCGGCAGGGCAATACGGCCGATGAGGGGATGCAGCACGATGAGCGCCGTGCCGATTGCGGCGCCCAGCAGGAGTGTCCTCCCAAGTATCGCTCGGATTTCGCCGGGGTCACGAGCGCCGAAAGCCTGGGCGGTCAGCCCGCCTGTCCCCATGCGGAGGAACCCGAATCCCCAGAACAGGAGTGTAAACAGGGTTGCGCCCACAGCCACGGCCCCCAGGTAGGCTGGGTCCGGCAGGTGGCCGACCACCGCCGTGTCCACGATGCCCAGGAGCGGCGTTGTGACGTTTGACAGTATCATCGGGACGGCAAGCCGCACGACTCGCCGGCCGAGGGGCGCCTGGGTCTGATGGTGCGTGGGAATGCTCCGGTGTTACGTCAGTCGAGGTTGGCCAGCGCGGCAATCGTCATCGCGCAGTCCGACGAGTATGACAGTCTCGCGGCCGGATGTACAGGGCCCGCCTGCGCGGGACGCGGGTCCCAGAGACCATCGTCGCTCTGCCTGCTGACGAGCACGTCTCCAAGCTGCCTTGCTTTCGCCAGGAGGTCCTCGTCGCCAGGATAGTCATCACGGCCAGTCCGCCGAGGAGGAAGGTAGGAGCCGACCTCGCCGCCCGGATAATTCGTGTCATCGTTGGGACAAAGCTGCTGGTTGGCATCACGTCAAGTACATCCCATCACATTTCAAATGACAGCCGCTCGTTTGTTTACCGTGTGGCGGTTGGCGAGGCGATTCCTAATATAAACGGACCAGGTCAAAATCAAATAGACTAGGCCTTCCGTACGCTGCGCCGCATCGTACTACAGATGCTGTCCGAATATCAACAAAGACGCTCGGTCCGGCGCCGTACCTGTTCAGCTACAGAATCTGAGCGCATTTGGCCTCATACAACGGGGTACTTTATCAGCGGCGAGATTTCATTGCCATGCCTGACGCCGCACTTCCCGTTACAACTCCGTTACAGCGCTGCACTTGCCCAAAGCGCCGGACGCGTATATCCTCTCAACTCGCACTCGCACCTTTTAAGGCAGGTCTGATCGAATGTCAGAGTGGTTTCTAGTCGCCGCCGGCGGCGCTTTGGGAACGATGGCAAGGCACGGGCTCACAAGATACGCGGCCAGCTCATGGGGCTCACCAACGCTGGGGACGTTCGTCATAAACGTCGCCGGCTCGTTTGTGCTCGGAATACTGATGGGGGTCCTCTCCCAAAGGACGACTGTGGGCCCGGAAGTCAGGTGGCTTCTCGCTGTCGGGTTCCTCGGCGGCTTCACCACTTTCTCAACGCTGACGGCCGCCTCGGCGCAGCTTGCCCTCGACGGCGACATTCCCAGGGCGGCGCTGAACGTGGGCGGGAGCATCGCAGCCGGTCTGGCGGCCGCCTTTGCCGGCCTACTTCTCGGCAGGGCGGTGTAGGCGGCCCTGCAGAGCGCTCCGAGCCTCAGATTACATGAGATCGTTCGCCTCACGCCATCGTGGAAGCACCCTCCAGCAGGCAAATTGAAGGCCCCGTCGGTCCGGCGGGGCCTTCAATTTGCCTGCTGGAGCTGGCTCTTGCTACAGGTTCCAGGAGTGAAGGACGTTTTGCAGGCTGCCGATGCGGGTCTCGGTCACATCCAGCACCTGCGTGAACACCTCTTTGTGGATGGGCCTGGCGGCCCACGCCGCCCGCTCTTCCTCCGACTTCCACACCGAGATCACCTCGAACGAGTGCTTCGGTACCGGCACGTTGAGCTTCTTGAGCTCCTCTTCCTTGTACGGGGTGAGCATAATCGCCGTGATGAACCCGGGCTGCTTGGCCATCGCGTCCATCCACTTATCGATGATCGCGGCCTTGAGCTCCTTTTCCTTACCGTGTTTCGGAACGAACTGGAGGTGAAGCGTAATCATTCCGTTACCCCTTGATCCTGAAGACTTCCAGCGCCGTGCCGCCCATGACCATGGCCTCGTCCTCTTTCTTCAGCCCCAGCGTCTTGACTAGCGCCTTCGCGACCGGCACGTTCGGCGGCAGGTCGGAGCCGAACATAACCCTGTTCGCCCCCAGCGTCTTGATCATGCCGTTCACCTGGGGGAAGCCGCAGCCGGAGAACTCCAGCGTTACCTGCGGGAACCTGTCGGCTACCGCAATCGCCTCGCCGGTGAAGATAGCGTACCCGGCATGGGCCAGGACCACGCGCACCTTCGGGAACTTCTTGAGCTGGCCCGAAACGGCCGAAGGGGCTGCGAACGGGATGCCGGGGCCGGTGTGGATCATAACCGGGATATCCAGATGGGAGGCAGATTCGAAGATCGTGGTGCCGTCCACGCCTCCCGGGTTTACTGCGTGCCCGATGGTGTGCATCTTCACGCCAACAAAGCCAAGCTGCTTCACGCAACGGCTCAGCTCGCTGAAGTACGCCGCCTTGTCCTGGTGCGGATTTATGCTGGCGATGCCGTAGAACCGGCCAGGGTTGCGCTTGGCCATTGCGGAGATCATGTCGTGCACCTTCGAAGTCGGGTCGGCGCCGGGGTAGGGCTGCACGAGGTTTGTATCGATTCCGTTATTGTTCATCTGGGTGAGCAGCTCCTGCTCTTCGGTGTTCAGGTCGAACACCCGGCAGGGGCCGAGGTGGCTGTGCGCGTCGATAGTGGGCATGTTTACCTATAATAGCGTTATTGGTGCGGTCTAGGGATGTTATCCAATGCGCTGCGCCTATGTCAACGAACGATAACGAAATACGAAAGGAATTTCATGAGTAGGCACACGGCTAGACTAATTCCGTAGTGTTAGGCAAAATAGTTACGAAATGCTCCGCCTTTTTGAGGCCCCGTTGACAAGCCAAATCATACTGTGTATCGTGGAAAATAGGGTGAGTGTACCCTTTCTCGATTCTTATCTATGTAACCCGGGATATGATGCGATTGCCTATATAACCAGCTTCTATATGTTGTAGTCAGGAGGGGAATATGCTACCAATCGTGACGCTGACAGATGTCTCGCGAGATGACGTCGATCGCATTGCGTGGTGGCTTGAGGACCGGGAGCTCTCTTCCAGGTGGTTGGGTCACTACGGCTGCGGGGACCCTGTGCACCGTGGCTACGACCCCGTACGAATGCTTGAGGCCGCCCAGTGGGAATGGGACAGCGTATTCGGCGACCCCAATCGACGTATCTACTCGATTTACAACGACAAGAGTGAGCACATCGGCGAATGCCAGCTCATCCTCAATGGTCACGGTGACGCTGAGCTCTCTCTGATGATCGGCCGCAAGGACCTCTGGCACCACGGATTTGGCACCTCCACCGTTCTTATCATGCTCGACAAAGTCTTCGGCGAGCTCGGCATGGACAAGGCATGGGTCAACCTGCCTGAAGACAATATCCCCGCGATGGGCCTGTTTGAAAAGTTCGGCTTCTCGAAGGAGAACACCCGGGAGCTTTGCAGGCGAGCGGATGGCAGCACCTTCAGCGCCCGCATCCTGGCGATGAAGGTGGAGCAGTATCGCAGGTCCCGCAGAGGCGACCATTCAAGGCAGTCGGTTCCTGTTATCACGGTGACCGGCCTACCGGGCACTGGCTCGGAGGAAGTCGGCAAGGAGATCGCGAAGATGCTCTCCGTCCGGTTCATGGACGGCGAGATATCCGAAGCCCTTTGCCAGAGGCTGATGTGCACGGCCGCCGAACTTGAGGCCTTTGAAGGCAGCTACCGCTCCTTCTGGAGCCGCATCATGAACTCGATCTTAGTTCCTATGGAGTGGTCGGCGACCTACGACGCCGGCTACCAGGGCTTCGCGACAGAGCATATGATGGACTACACCACAGTCCTCCAGGAGCACATCACCAAGAAGTCCTACCTAGAGCGCCTGTCCCGCGTTATCAGGCGCTATGCGGCGGAGGGCAATGTCGTCCTCCACTCGCACGGCAGCCACCTGCTCATCCCGTCCACGGTCCCGGCGCTCAACGTCTATATCACGGCTTCCCATGAGACGCGCACCCAGCGTATCGCCGGAGAGCAGGACGTGACGGCGGGCCAGGCCGGCCGCTGGATCAATACCACGGACAAGGAAACGAAGTCCATCTTCAAGAACCTCTTCGGCCACGAGCTCGAGGACTCCGCGAAGTTCGATCTGACAATCAACATGGACCGCATGACCCCAAAGGCTGCGGCCGAAATGATCGTCGGCGCGATCGTCAAGGCGGCCTCGAGCATCCAGACGGCAGTGGACGCGCAAATCAACCAGGCCATCGGCGCCGCGCTGAAGTAAGCGATATAGGCGAATCGAAAGAAAGAAGACGGCCCCGAACTCGCTCGGGGCCGTCTTCTTTCTTGCTTTGTTCGCTCAGCCGCTATCGTCCGCCACGCGCCTTCTTCCAGTCCTCGCGCAGGATGGCGTAGCAATACACGTCGATGCGCTCGCCTCGCACCACATCGTGGCTGCGGAGGCACCCTTCCAGCGACATGCCGGACTTGATCATCACGCGCAGGGAGCCAAGGTTCCGCACATCGGCCCGCGCGTGCACCTTCGCCAGACCCAGCGTGCCGAATCCCCAGTCCGTAACGGCCTTCACCGCCTCAGTCACCAGTCCCTTGCCCCAGAGGTCCTTAGCTAGTGAGTACCCGACCTCTCCGATGTTGCGCGCCGGGTCGAATCCAAGCTCCACGGCGCCGACGCATTTGCCGTCGTAGACAACTGCGAATGTCGAGCACTTTGACTTATCCTCGATTAGCTTCCGGGCTACAAATTCCACGACGTGCTCCCGCAGGTATGGCTGCGGAACGGGCAGGTACCGCGCCCAGTCAGGCTCGCTTGCATAGGAGTAGACATCGTCTACATCCTTGATCTCAAAGGGGCGAAGCAGCAGGCGTGAAGTCTGGAGGGTGGTCCGCTCAGGCATATTAAGAGTCCTCGAGAGAGTGCTATCGGACGGAGCTCGGGGCCTGCGCGGGCTGCCACTCCTCGCGGAGTATGCCGTACAGGTAGTCGTCGCGTCGCTCGCCGTGGTACACGTAGTGCTTCCGCAGCAGTCCCTCGCGCTTCATGCCTATCTTCTCCATGACGCGCCAGGAGCCCGCGTTCTCCACACCGCACCGCGCGTGTATCTTTTCGACGCCAAGCTCTGTGAAGCCCCAGTCTACCACAGCGCGCGCCGCCTCAGTGGCGATGCCTTTTCCCCAGTGTGAACTGCCGATGCCGTACCCAAGCCCGGCGATGTTGTTGCCCCTCTCCAGCCGGATGTTGATCCCGCCGATGGCATGCCCTTCGTATTCAATGGCCCATTGAGGGTGGACGCTCCAGTCGGTGAGGACGCAGATCGCGAGGAACTGCTCGGCGTGGCGGCGGGTATAGGGCCGGGGCAGCGCCAGGTAGCGGGAGAACTCGGGATCGGAGGCATAGGCGAACGCATCGTCGATGTCCGTCAGCCGGTGTGGGCGCAGGACCAGTCGATTGGTGTGTAGAGAGATTGGGGCAGCCATACCCGGTTTGTTCCTGCGATTCTAACGAGCTGCACGACCTCTACGAATTCGTACAGGTCGTGCAGGTCGTAACCTCAATAGCCCTTACCCCAGCGCTTCCTTGACCGCCACCATCGCCGCGTCAAAGTCGGGGAACTGCGACTGGTCGGGCACGTACTCGACGTGGCGGACCAGGTCGTTGCGGTCGATCACGAACACCGCGCGGCCCGTGAGGCCCGTCTCCTTCACGTGCACGCCGTACTTGTCCTGGAAGTCGCGCTCGCGGTAGTCGGAGATTGTCGTCACGTTCTTGAGGTTGTTCGCCGTGCAGCACCGCGCCTGCGCAAACGGCAGGTCCATGCTGATCGTCACCATCGCCACCTTGTCGCCGAACTCGCCGACGAGCTCGTTGAACTTGATGGTCTCCTTCTCACAGACCCCTGTATCCAGGGACGGCACGGACGCAATCATCCGCACCTTGCCGGCGAACTCCTTCGAGCTCACCGCCCTGAGGCCCTGGCCCACGGCTACAAACTCCGGCGCGCGCTGGCCGATCTTTATCTCCGGCCCGATGAGCGTCATCGGGTTCCCGCGAATCTTGTATACGTCTGTTCTTTCCTGCGGCATTTGGCAGCCCCCGGTTAAAGTTCATTCCTGAAGTGCCGCCTATTATCCGGCCCACTCCGGCAACCGTCAAATTCCCCCGTGTTATAATTCGCGTCCATCAAAATCTGCGTAATTCGTGGACTGGCTTCAGGAGGCCGCATGGACCTCTCAGATAAAGTTGCTATAGTGACCGGCGGGGGACGAGGAATCGGTCGTGGGATCGTACTGGTGCTCGCCCGGCAGGGCGCCAGCGTCGTCGTGACGGACATCAACGCTGTCGATGCGGAGCGCACCGCCGCGGAGGTGGACCCGCTGGGCCGGCAGTCCATGTCCGTGGCGCTGGACGTTACCGACCAGCCCTCGGTGGACGCGATGGTGAAGGCGGTTGTGGAGCGCCACGGCAGGGTGGACGTGCTCGTCAACAACGCGGGCGTTGTGGGCGCGCCGGGGTGGGAAGAACGGGGAGGGAAGCTTAGCGAGATGGACTGGGACCTGGTCTACGCCGTGAACGTGAAGGGCATGGCAAGGGTGACGCAGGCCGTGACTGATCATATGCGCCCTCGCAGGTACGGCAAGGTGGTCAATATCGCGTCTGTCGCCGGGCGCAAAGGCACGGTAACCAGCTATGCCTATAGCACGTCCAAGGCAGCGGTCATTAACATGACTCAGTCCCAGGCGCAGGAGCTCGCGCCGTTCAGTATCAACGTGAACGCCGTATGTCCCGGCCTGATCTGGAGCCCGCTGTGGGAGCGGATCGGCGCCAGGTGGGCTGCCGCCAACCCGCAGTACCATGGAATGACCGCCCGGCAGGTCTTCGATGACTTCGTTCGCCTTCGCACGCCGCTGGGCAGGGAGCAGAGCCCCGAGGACATCGGCAACGCCGTCGCATTCCTTGCCTCCGACTTCGCCTCCAACATTACCGGCCAGGCACTGAACGTTGACGGCGGGTCGATGATGAACTAGGGCAGAGCACGGCATAACGGGAGAAGACGAAGAATGTTTTCGCAAAGGATCGATGAGGACGTTGAGCTGAAACTGCTGGAGGTGAAGAACGCGGAGGCGATGCACGCGCTGACCTCCACGAACAATGCGCACCTCAAGCAGTGGCTCCCCGCGCGCGACACCGAGCGCACGCTGCCTGAGACGCGCCAGCTCATCCGCGACTTCATGCAGGCGTTCGTGGACGGCACGGGCGTGGAGTGCGGCATCTAGTACAGAGGCAGGTTCGCGGGCATCATCGGCTGCCGCCGCATCAGCCCGACCCACCGCCGCACGGTCGTCGGCTACTGGCTCGGTGCGGGCTTTGAGGGGAAGGGGCTGGTCACGAAGGCGTTCACGGCAATGCTGGACCACGCCTTCGGCGAGCTCAGGCTCAACCGAGTGGAGGTCTTCTGCGCCACGGACAACGTCAAGAGCAGGGCCATACCGGAGCGTCTGGGCTTCAAGCAGGAGGACGTGATACGCCAGGCCGAGTGGCTCACAGACCACTACGTGGACCACGCCGTCTACAGCATCCTGGCGGAGGAATGGCGGGCGCGGCGGGCGAAATAGACCTTCAAGGACGGAATCAAAAGCCCCGGCATGCGCTGGGGCTTTCTTGTTCGACTTTATTGGAGGCGACGGGCGGATTCGAACCGCCGCATAGAGGTTTTGCAGACCTCCGCCTTAACCACTTGGCTACGTCGCCCTGTACAGAACTAATGGTGCCGGAGGGGAGATTTGAACTCCCACAGCCTTGCGGCCACAGCGCCCTCAACGCTGCGTGTCTGCCAATTCCACCACCCCGGCTCACCTGGACATGCCACGACAGCCGCGGCAATGCTCATTGCAGAAGACTATTATAGCCAAGCCGAGCCAGATATGTCCAGAACGGTCGCTTGCGGACTTCAGGTGACCTAGCTCACCGCCACGCCGGTCTGCCTGCCCACGCTCCTGATGTACATCTGCCCCTGGACGGTCTCGGCGAACGGGTAGTGCTCTGCGTGTATTGTGATATCCGTCCCGAGCGCTGCCATGCGGCGCAGCAGGGTGGGGTAGTCCAGCGTCCCCGTGCCCGGCACCGCCTCGTCGATGTGCGCGACGATCTTTCCGCCTCCGCTGAGAGTCACGTCCTTCGCGTGGATGCCTACTATCGCCTTTCCGAGAACGTCGAAGCACTCGTTGATCATCTCACCCGTGCGGTACGCAATGAACGGCGTGACGATGTTGACGGGGTCCAGCAGAATCTTGAGGCGGGGCGACTGCCCCTCGTCCAGCATCCGCTCCATGCGGGCCACCGAGCTAAGAGGGCTCATTGTGTGAGGGTGGCCTGCCACGTCCATCCCGGCGTCCTCCGCCATCTTGCACAGCTCGCGCACCCCGTTCATGCAGCTCTCCCACACGTCCTCGTCCCACAGCCTGCCGGTGGTCCTGCCGTTGAGGATGCCAAACCCGACGAAGTGCGCTCCGAGTATCTTCGCAATCCTCAGCTGTCGGCGGTATAGGTTGATGGTGAACTCGTGGTCCGCCCGGTCAAACCCACCCAGGCCGCCCCAGGGGCGCGTGCCCTTGTAGAACCCGGTGAACTCCCCAACCCTCATGCCGTTGTCGTCCAGGAACCGGCGCGCCTCCTGGGCGTTGTCGTCCGTCCACGAGTCCGGGACCCGGGTCACCGTGATAGTTTTGACGTCCATAGTCCGTGCCTTGCGGAGCAACTCCTGTCGCTCCGCTTCGCCCTCTTTGCCTATCTGCAGGTGCTGTGCGATGGGCGGGCTTAGCCTCAGCATATTTCGCCTCCACTTGCTTTCTTGTTGCATTGCTCTACCGGGATTAGCGGCCAAAGATGGCGTCTATTGTCTGCTGCAGGGACGCCCGGTCCACCCCCAGCTCTACAGCGCGCTCCACATCCTGCTGCGCCGCGGCCCGGTTGCCCATGCGGGCATGCACGCCCGCGCGGTTTACGTAAAGGTCCGCGTCATTGGGAGAAAGGCGGACTGCCTCGTCGTAGTCAAGCAACGCGGCCTCGTGTTCACCCATCGTCTGGTGCACCCCGGCCCGGTTGTTGTAGAAAAGCGCAACCTCGGGCTGGATACGGATTGCCACATCGTAGTCGGCTATGGCGCTCTCGTAGTCGCCGAGCTGGTGGTAGGCAAAACCGCGATTGTTGTACGCCTGGGCCATCGTGGGGTCGAGGCTGATCGCTTCTGAATACGCCACTATCGCCTCGTCCGTCTTATTCTCAGCCTGAAGCTGCACTCCGTCGTCGTACTGCTTCTCCGCCGCGCTCATGCCGTCGCAGGCCGCCGAGGCCACAAGGGCGGCCGCCGCGACCGCCCCAACTGCAATTCTTGACATTAATCTCAAAGACGTTCTCCGCAGGGTTGCTCGCCGTAGAGCCTACCAACGGCAAACCTGCGGTGTCAAACCCGCCGGGCGAACCGACGCGGAGGATTGACTAGTCCACACTGCAAGAGGTCCTGTCACACGATGGCATGTCAACAGTGTATATTCTGGCGACCTTCAGCCAACGTTTCGACTCAGCCGACTAGTAGCCTCCTCCCGTTACAGGGAAGACCAAAGTGGAGGACCGAAAGCGCGTGGAGGATGCGTTCCGACCGAGTCAGGGCGGCCGTTCAACCTGAAATGGCAGACCGTTCAATGGCGAATCCGGCAAAACGACTAACCTCGGGCCACTCTTTCCTAATCGCGGACGGCTACAGAGTGCGGTTTACCGGTTGTACGAACGAGTAATTGTGGGTACCAGTCGATCGGGCAACAATGGAGGAGTGCACAATTCTCCAAGAACGACCATTCACTTGAAGTCTGCATCTGTGTGAGGCGTTGGCGGTCCGACGAATTGGGCGCGCATAGTCTTGGACGACGAGGAGGAGGAAGATGATGAAAGCGCGGACCTTGTTTCTGTCTTTTCTCATAGTCGTCTCAATGCTTGCCTTTGTGGCATGCGGCGATGACGACGACGGCGATAATGGTATCTCGACATCGACTCCCGCAGTGCGAGGGGCGGCATTCCGCAGAGACGGGTCATTTACCATGCCCGCCTCGCTGAACTACCAGGTTACGGTAACGCCCACAGCCTCGCCGGCGGGCACGACCACACCGGTAACCACCGGGAACCCCCGTTACGGGCGGTACAGGCACCCCGGAGGCGACCGGAACAATTACCGCTTCACCGACGGCAATAGCCACGGGAACCGGCATGCCGGCGCCGGTCGGCACAGTAACGCCGGTAGCAACCCCGGACCCATTCTCAGTGCATGTTCTTCAGGGTAAGCTCGCGCTCCTTCTCCAGGAGCAGGTCTACCTGCTCAGCGCCGCAGTGGAAGCGGCCGTTGAGGACGACGGCGATTCCGTGGACGAGGACGCAACCCGAAACGCACTTCACAGGAACACTGAGAAGATAGAAGCTCTCCTTGCCCTGATGCTCGGCCACGAGGACGGCGCGGGCGGAACACCGACTGTGACGCCCACCGGCACACCCGGCGGCGCTCAGACCGGGACGCCCACAGGCACCCCGACGGGCGCCCAGGCGACGGCGACTCCAACCGCCGCGGCAACCGGCACGCCTTCCGGCGCGCAGGCCACCGCAACTCCTACCGGCACGGCCACAGCGGCCGCCACAGCTACGCCTACAGGCACGGCCACAGCAGTCAGCACTGCCACGGCCACCGGAACCGCGACTGCTGTCAGCACTGCTACGCCGACCGGCACGGCTACTGCCGTCAGCACTGCCGCTCCTACCGGAACGGCCACCGTAGTCATGAACGGCACGCCGACGGGCGCCGGAACAGTAGTCCCCACCGGGACGCCTGTGGGCGCGGGGACGGTCACGCCGACCCCGACGGGAACGCCGGCGGCAATGACGCTCGGTGACCTGTTCGACAGGATTCTGGATATCACTGAGAACAGCACAACGACGACCCGGACTGAGGACCTACAGGAAATTGAAGACATGATGTCGGACTTCCACGCCGGTATGGCGGAGCGCCTTGGCGGCGCGGACCCCAATATCGACGCGGACCACATCGAAGCGGCGCTCAATGTGCACGGCGAGATTATCCTCAGGATGGTCGGCGCCCACCTGCGCATGGACAAGGACGCTGCGACTGAGGCAACAATGCATGCCGCCATGCAGGTCCCGGCCGTAGCGGCGCGGCTCGCGGCGGCGATTGCGGCAACGGAGCCGGTCCGGGTCAAAGTAGTCACCGATCTGCTCTACACCGTTGACCTGTGGAACATGCGCAACGCCGAGGCCTTCACGGAGAGGTTCACGGAGCAGGCATTCGAGGAAGAGTTCGGCACTGCGGAAGACCTGCAGATGTTTATCGGCGACCCGCCGATCGTGTTCGTCATGGCTGAGGACCTCACGGTGACGAGCACAACGGCAGGCATCGATCTTACGCTCGCATTCGGCAACAGCGTCCAGCTTACCCGCGAGTCGCTGTTGCTCGAGGACGGTGTATGGAAGTTTAACGGTAGTGAGGATATGCCGGCCCCTGTTCCGGCAGGCGTTACGCCACTGAACGTGGAAATTGGAGAATTCTACTTCTCCTTCTCCGACGCCGGGGCCCAGCGCGGGCCGGTGGCCTTCCGGGCGCGGAACCCGGGGCTCCAGCCGCACGAGCTGGTGCTCGTGAAGCTGTCGGACGATGCGCCAGCGCTGCTGGAGCTTGTACAGTCGGACGAAGAGCCGCCGGCGGAACAGGTGCAGTTCCTTGGCTTCACCTTCGCAATGCCTGGCGAGGAAGGAAGCATGGTGTTCCTGAACTCGCTGGAGGCGGCACGGTACGGCATGGTCTGCTTCATTTCGGACCAGAACGATCCGAACGGCACGCCTCACGCTCTCAAGGGCATGATCGCAGAGTTTGAGGTGACCGACGATAGCCAGTAGGCCTGAAGGCCACTGACGTGGGATTAGACAGGAGGGCGTCCCGGTACATCGGGGCGCCTTCCTGCTTTATAGCAAGTTCTGAAGCATGAGCCAGATTATCACGCCCGCCAGTATGGCCAGCGGCACGCCAACGAAGAGGCCGACGCATCCCGCGCACCCGCCCTGCACCGCGCAATTGACCTGGTTGTTTCGACGCTCCGCCTTGTTTTCCGGTGTGTGGTGGTGGCCGTTTTTCGACTGGTCCCGAATTGGCAGCATGGTCTCTCGCGCAGCTTGGTCTGGAAATCGACTGCTTTGAATGATAACACCGGCCCCGTCACTGCCGGTACTCCACTGGCGACAGTAAGACAACGGCGGCCAAGAAGAAGAGGCCGCCGTTGTCTTACTGCTTCAGGGACGCGGGGCCTACTGGCCCACTGTTATCGCGCCGCCCAGGGACTCGCCCTTCCATTCGGGCTTGTAGTAGGAGTAAGCCTGAGAGGCGACCTCCTTGGCCCGCACCGGGTACAGAGCGCGCGATTTGAACTGCAGAGCCACGGTCTCGCCCGGCTTCATGTCCTCAATATAGAAGATCACCTTGCGGCCCGCGATGTCGTACCGCTTTATGTTGGCCCTTGAGGCCACCAGCGCCTCGATTGTGTCCCGCTCAGGGGCGAAGCCCGTGGGGACGGATACATCAAGCACTACCATGCCCGCCTGGACAGGCTGGGGCGGCGTGAACCTGATGCTGGCGGAGACCGTGATCAGGTCGTCCACCTGCACGCCGGCCGAGCTGTAGGTGACCTTGATATCGAATATCTTGTTCTCGGGGTTGGCCGCCTGCGGCATGTTGTAGCGCAGGACGGACTGGACGACCACGTCGCCCTTGCCGCTGGACTTCACAGACAGCTTGCCGCCGATGGGCACTTGCACCATCTGGAGCACGTCAGCGTTCTCCGCCGTTACGCGCACTACCTTGCTCCACGATCCGCTCGTCAGCGTGACGGTCATGTCTACATCACTCTTCGCGTCGGTTGCATAGTTGATCAGCGCCTGCAGGCTCACTACCGTGTCCTGAGTGGAGCCGAAGCCGCCGAACGCGTTGCGCTGCGACGTGAGCCACTTCGCGACGCGGCCGGAGGTGAGCCGGTCGCCGCGCTCGACGAGCGCCAGCATTGCGTAGCCTGTCGTCTCGATGGACGCCGCGCGGTCCGGCCTCAGATAACCGCCGTCGATCGGGCGGGCCGGGCCGCCGGGCAGGGGCTGCGGCTCCAGGGGCATTATCTGCTCGCCCCAGAACAGGCCGCCGTTCTCGTCCTCCTTCGCCATGCCCATCAGCTTCTTGTGCGCTTCGTCCGCCCTCGCGCTGTTGCCGAGATCCAGCGCGTAGCTGACGATCGCCATCGTGTACGCGTCGTCGATGGAAGCGACCTTGCCCTCCAGGAACCTGACCGCCCTGTTCGCCGCGCTCGTCTCGCCCGCCTCCATGAGAGCTATGGCGACGTACGCCGTAAGGGCGTCGTTGCCCTGCAGGCCGCCGAGGAGCTCCTGGTGGTGCAGGAAGCCAACGGGCTCGAAAGAGCCGTCCGACCGCTGGTGGCTGACGATCCAGGCCGCGGCTGAGCTCAGCACGTCCTGGTCTATGTACATGATGTTCTTCGCCTGTGCGAACGTCTTCAGGACGAACGCCGTGAGCCACAGGCTGCCCTCTTCGTCGCTCTCGCCGAAGGCGGAGAACGCGCCGTCGCTATGCCTGTATGTCAGCTCGCGCTGGTAGCCGGTCGTCATCAGGTGCTCGGCCTTCGCCATCACCTCGGGCTTGAGCTGGCCGGTCTGCTTCAGGTAGTTGGCAATAAACACGTTCGGAGCAAAGAGGATCATATTCTGCTCGCCGCAGCCGTACGGCATCTGCAGCAGGCTCTCAAGGCCCTCGATCGTCTGAGTCAGGTAGCTGCCGGTGATCGCGACGTAGGCGCGGCCGGAGCCGTCCACGGCGATCG
Source organism: SAR202 cluster bacterium (assembly GCA_016872355.1). NCBI lineage: Bacteria > Bacillati > Chloroflexota > Dehalococcoidia > SAR202 cluster bacterium. The sequence continues at coordinate 21,990 of VGZY01000006.1, forward strand.
TGGGCACCGCAAGGTCAATCTCGTGGCTGTGCCCGTCCGAGACGATGTGGTTTTCAACCGCCTCGCGCTGCACGCCCTCGGGCTCGATAAGCAGCTCCTTGATCACTGCGTCCGCCGCCTGCGAGCTGCGCGCTACCACCTTGATCCCGTTGTTGCCAAGCTTTGTGGGCCTGATCTTGAACTCAACGCCGCCGATGTCGTTCGGGCCCACCTTTGCCGACTTCTGCGGGCTGTCCAGCAGCTCGAACCAGTCGGCGCTCTCGACGTCGACGAAGATCTCCTGCTGCGTTTCCAGGTAGTTGTAGAGGGCAATCTTGACGGGGAACTCCTCGCCGCGAATGGCGGAGTAGGGGAGATCCACCTGCAGGAAGAACGGCTGGAAGACCCTGAGCTCGCTCTCCGCCACGCCAAAGCCGTGCTCCTTCGAAATACCTACGGCCCGCAGCTTCCACGTCGTGATGCTATCGGGGGCTTCCACCGGCACGGTCGACAGGCCGTTGACGCTGGTCAGGGTGTCCATCCAGATCCAGGTCTCGGGGAAGAACTGGCGGACCCGCTGCACTTCGGCCAGGCCCACGCCGGCGCTGGAGTTCGATGTCGGGGCCTGAGGAGCTGCGGCGGCCATGGGCTGGGCCATGCCGTCCCTGCGGACCGCGCCGTCGGCCATCGCCACAGCCGCGAATATACCGCCCTGGCTCTGCTCGCCCTTCGGGACGGTCTTGTTCGTCAGTACCACCACGCCCGCGTCCTTGAAGGTCTCCTTCGCGCCGCGCGTGACGTAGCCGCCCCAGCGCACGTCGTGCAGCTCTGCCTGCGGCTTCATGTACAGCCGCTCGAGCTCCGCGAAGACCTGCTGCAGGTTCAGCCGGTTCTCTGCAAGGATGAACACGGATTTGTCCACTATGGCGAGGCCGACCTTTGCCTGGCCCTGCGCCTGCACGTTGATATCCAGCTTCTCGCCGGGGGTGACCTGGTCCTTTGAGAATGCCACGCTCAGATCGTGCGTGTAGTCCGCCTGGACGCTGAACGGGAGGTAATCGGCGGCGACCTCGTTATTCGCCAGAATCTGGTAGACGAGTATCCGCGACGCCGGGGCCATGAGAGGGCCGGCCGTGAAGCGTATGTCCGCCGTGAACGATACGTCCGAGTAGATCACCGAGCCGCGCGAGACGATCTCGTAGTAGAAGTTCCTCGCCTGGCTGGTGGAGTGGACGCGGAAATGGACGGCGTCGCCCACCTTGATGTCGCCCTCGGTGACCTGCTCAAGGTGAATGAAGTTGCCCGAGGGAGAGAACCCGGAATTGACGCTAAGGGATGTAGAAGCCTGGTCGGCCTCGGCCTGCACGGTCATCGATACCGCGCCGGACGGCGGCGTCACTTCGAATATCGCCTTGCCGCCCTTCGTGCTCACATTGACCGTCTTGTTATTTATCTGGTCGTAGTTCTTGCCCATGAAGTAGTAGGTCACCTTCACGGTCTTGTCCAGCGGCTGGCCGTCCGGCGTCTCGGTGATCGCCAGGAACCCCAGGGGCAGCCCGGGCTTGAAAACGCCGCTCTCAGGAATGATCTTGACGTTAAGCGGAGTGGAGGCGACGGTCAGCAGCTTCGTCGTCTTCTCCTCATAACCCGTGCTCATCTCGCGGACGATGCACTCCAGGCTGACGTTGCCCATGCCCTCCGCCTCCGGCACGCCGGCGACGAACTGCACGGCGGGCAGGGTGAAGTCCACCTCTCCGTCGATCGGCAGCGAGAGAGTGGCGTACTGCTCCCACTGTCCGACGTAGCGGGAGGCGAGGATCTCCACCTCGCCCTTGACCGGCTTCCCGAACGTGTACGTTGAGGAGACCTTACCCTTGATCTGCTCGCTGGCCAGGACCCATTCCTTCTGGGTCTCGGCTACAACTTCGTACTTGGGCAGGACGTACTCTTCAACCTTAACGTCAAGCTGGCTCGTCTTGTCGCCGGCCCTGGCCGTTATCTTCCACACGCCCAGGTTGGGCTCCGTGGAGAGCGGCAGGTCGAGCGTCGCCATGCCATACTCGTCGGTGGCGATGTCCTTCTTGAAGACCTTGGTGCCCTTGGCGTCCTGGACCTCAACCGTCAGGTCGATGGGCCACGGCTTTAGCTCGGTGTCGAGCGTCAGCACGCGGATGTGTATAGTCTGCCCCGGTTTGTAGATCGGCTTGTCCGTCTCGACAAACATCAGCGTCCCGTCCTGGATCTGGAGGGTCGCCTTGTTGCTGAATCCCGGTCCGGAGACCTGGAGGTCGTAATTGCCCGGCGCCAGCTTCGGCACGCTAAGGGGCACGCTGGCTGCGCCGGTGATGGTTGCCTTCGATTCGACGAGGGTGATGTTATCCTTGATCAGCGCCACGCGGACGTCGCCCGCCGCAGGTGTGTTCCCCGCGAAGAGCGACATCGAAATGTTCTCAGTGTGGCCGGCCCTCAGCGCTGCCGGAACAACGGCCATGTAGCTGTCCGGCGGCCTGTTGGAGACCGGGATCGGCACGCGCGTCGCCGTTGGAACGGCAGGCGTCGGGGTCCGAACGGTCCCCGCCGCAGGGGTGGAAGTGGGCGACTGGGGAGTCGGCGTGGGATTCTTGTCCCTGCTGCATGCGGCCATACTCGCGACGAGCATCACAAGCAGCGTTACGAGGCCAAGCATCCTGGTCCGGGATAACATGTGTAGACCTCCGAAAAGGCAAGTCAGTTGTACTAGGCTAAAGTATAGACGCCTTTCATGCCCAAAATGTTTCACGCGTATTCATAAAGGGTTCGGGACAGATAGCACCTCGCTGGATTTTGGTGCAATGCCCCAGGGTCCTGGGAGTCCAGAGGGCGAAGCCCTTTGGCAGGGTACGGGACGAAGCCCCAATGTCCTGGGAGTCCAGAGGGCGAAGCCCTTTGGTATGGTACGGGATGAAGTCCCGTGGATTTCTTTCTTGTTCCCCCTTCAGATCGAAGCGATTGAAGGGGGCCAGGGGGATGTCCGAGGACCTTCCACAAGGGCAAGCTCTTCCCGCAGCGGGCGAGCTCTCTCAAGGGCACACTCCCACGTTGACGTAGCCGATAGCGCATCATAGAGTTGGTGCGGAAGCTCTTACGCAACTTAACGAGGCCTTAACGAATGAATTACCTTGCCTGGGCCGTGATCGCGATGGTCAGCTACGGTATCACGGCCGTTCTCCTCAAAATTGCCTTCCGGCAGTACCCTCCGGAAGTCTCCGTGGTGATAGCCAACACCATGCTGGTTGTGGCGGCAGTAATCGCCGTTATTTACCGGGGCCAAGGCATTGCGTCGTACTTCGGGTGGAGCTGGGCAACCGTTGCGCTGGTCGTCGCCGGCATTACTCTGAGCATCAGCATCATCAGCTTCTACACGGCGCTACATCGCGGCCCGGCCTCCACCGTGGTCCCCATCTTCGCGCTGAATTTCGCGGTGGCAAGCGTCCTCGGAGTGCTGCTGCTTGGCGAGGAGATAAAGCTCACGAAGATCGCCGGCTTCGCGATGGCCGTCGGCGCGGTGTTCCTGCTGACCAGGTAAACGGGTCTTTAAGAAGCATGGAGTGAGAATGAAACGACGACGGACTATCTACCATAACGACGCGCGCCACTACTACATGTGAGTCTTCGACTCGCCCATGAAGATGGAGGACGCCTGGCGGCGGGTCGATGAGGTTGCCAACACTGCCGTCGATACATTCAGCTATTGCGTGGAGCGCGGCGACGGCATCTTCTACCCATCGAAGGTCGGCATGCGCTTCGGCGATGATAAGCGGCCGTTCAAGTCCGCAATCACATGGCACGCTTGGCAGAGCATGCAGAGCCTGATGGACAGGGGGCTGGACCCTCTGACCGTGCTGATTGAGCGCGCCCACGAGAAGGGGATGGACTTCTGGGCGGACCTTCGCCTTCAGAGCTTCGGCGGCATGAAGCCCGCCTTCAAGCTCTCCAACGGCGGCAGGGGCATGGCGCACCCGGAGGTCCGCTCGCACCACCTGGACGTTATCCGGGAGCTTGCCGCCGACTACGTCGTGGACGGCGTTGAGCTGGACTTTTCGGCGGCGTTCGGCCAGAGCCCATACTTTCTGCGCCCGGAGGACATCCGGTCGTACACACCGGTCATAACGGGGTGGGTCGCGGAGGCAGCGAAAATTGTGCGCACCCGGCCCAGCCTGTCGGCCACCATCGGCGCGCGTGTCTTCCCCACGGAGGAGATGAACCTCGCCCAGGGGCTGGACGTCCGCACGTGGTTGAAGGAAGGCCTTCTGGACTTCGTTATTCCGGTTATGTACGGGTACAACAACCTGGACCCGGATATGCCTATCGAGTGGCTGACGGAGCTTGGGGCGCAGCACGATGTCGCCGTGTACGGGATGCTGCAACCGTACATGCGCGACGAAAGCACAGTGCCGGACGACCGCACGTACCTGAGGCGCATCCATGCCACTCCCGAGATGTTCCGCGCGGCAGCGGCCAACTTCTGGGCAAAGGGGGTAGACGGCCTCTACACCTGGTTCCTGAAGTGGCCCTTCGGCGACGCCGAGCATCGCATCCTTACGGAGATAGGCGACCCCGACACGATCAAGGAGCGGTCCAAGCGGTACGTGGTCCGCCGGCGGTCCAAGGACGCAGCCGAGCTGGGATACAGCGCCTTCCTGCCGCTCGCCATCCCTGAGGCCAACCCTGGTCACGCCTACCCCATCCCCTTCCACGTGGCGGACGATATCCGTGGGCGGGCGGACCGCATCAGGCAGATCAGACTGCGAATCAACATCAGTAACGTTGTGACGCAGGACCAGTTTACGATCAAGCTGAACGGAAAGTCGCCGGCGAAGGAGATCTGCCTGCGGGACTTCGGAAGGCTGGACGCGGCCCGCGACCAGTGGATTGAGTTCGTCCTTGTGGGCGTGCGGCCGGAGAAGGGGATGAACATGCTGGACATTTCACTCGATTCACGGCCAAAGGGGCTGGAGGGCGGGGTAGTGGTGGAGGAGGTGGAGCTGTACGTGGAGTACGGCCCTCACCCCTCCGGGCTGAACGTAGCGTCAGAATAGGCCAATAGAAAAGGCCCCGAGCGCTCGGGGCCTTTGTCATCCGGTCGGTCCGCGCGGCTACCAGCCCTTGCGACGGGTGCCGCACTTGGCGCAGAAGACGCTTCGCGTGGGCGGGTTCTCGTGTCCGCACTTCTCGCACTTCCAGGTCATGCTGCAGCTCCTCCTTGAAAATCGTATGTCTTGCAGGAATTCGCTTCCATTGCGTCGAACTGTATTTTACTCCAAACATTTTGCGCGGGAAACTGGGTTTACCCTCGCCACATCAAGTCCTGGAACTTCTCCTCAACCACGCGGCGGAACTGCGCCACGGTCTCCTTCGGGACGGGCAGGTAAGGCTTGCGCGTCACGTTCGACTCGATGAGAAACGGGGATGCTGCTGCCGTTGCCTTGCTCACGATGCCGTGGAGGTTGCCTGACCCGGCCAGCATCTTCTTGGCCTCCATGAAGGCGTACATCCGCTGCTGCTTCTGGATAGCAGCGTTCCAGCGCCTGTTCATCGCGTCGTCGTACCAGTCGAGCATGAATTCAGGGTTGAAGTTGACGAACCACGAGTTGACGCCCTTCGCACCCAGCATCATGAACGGCGTCACCGTGCCCTCACCCGTGAGGTGGGCGATCTGAGGCGCGTATGTGACGACGTGCATAAACTCCCGTACGTCAGAGCTGGTGTTCTTGGAGCCGATTAGCTGCGGAACGAACTTTATCAGCTCCGCGTAGCCGTGTCCGTTCTGCGTGTTGTGCACGCGCGCCGTGTTGTGGTGCACCAGCCCGAAGTGCTCCGGCGTTGCCTTCTGGATATCCTGCCAGTACGCGCGGTCGGACTCCGGCGTCATCGGCATAAAGAAAGGGCGCCCCACGTGGGTCCCGAGAATGCCCACGGACGCGGCATATTGTATGCGGTCGATTATGCCCTGGGTGTTCACCCATGTCACGCCGACCATCGTCGGCACGCCGAGGCGGCCCGCCTCGTCCGCGAAGACCTTCACAATCTGCTTGAACTCATCCAGCTCTATCGCATAGAACTCACCGTCGGAGTCCGTGGTGTATATGCCGTGCACGCCCGCCGCGGCCAGGCGGCGAATGTTCTCCCGGAACTCCGCCTTGTCGAACCGTCCGGACTCGTCCCACGGCGTGGCGATAGCCGCCCACACGCCGTGGAGGTTGTCCCGCGTTAGCCGTTTGCTCATTGGAATCGAAGCCACGATCACGCCTCCTGGATCTGAGCATTCTGTCAAGTGTCATAGTCTTTACGTGCGCGTGGCGGTTGATTTCTCCCCCGTAGAGATGCCCCGCTGGGGCGTCTCGGGGGTAACCATCGCCGCATTGCCGGCCCGAGAAAGGCCGTCCTGCGGCGTGCAGATGTGACGGGTCTCCGCAACCGATGAGACGCCCCAGCGGGGCGTCTCATCGGGGGGACCGACGTCAATCGCGCTTGCCGCGCCTCAGGGCTCGCCCTGGCGTGGCACCCGAGTGGACGCCTCTGTCCACGACCACCTTGCCGTTGACGAGCACGTATTCGACGCCCGTCGCGAGCTGCCTCGGCTTCTCACGGGTGGTGTTGGCCTTCACAGTCTTCGGGTTGAATACGACAATGTCCGCCTTGAAGCCGTTCCGCAGTATGCCCCTGTCCGGAAGGCCCAGGCGCTGCGCCGGGAACGACGACATCTTCCTGACTGCCTGCTCAAGCGTGAGTTGCCGCTCCTCCCGGACGTACTCCGAGAGCACGATCGCAAACGTGCCGAACGTGCGAGGGCTCGGGAACTCCCCGAAGTGTATCGCGTCGCTCGCGATCATCCCGTACGGGTGCGCGACGAACGCCGCCAGAGTGTGGGGGTTCGTGCCGCGCCCCACGGCGGTGAGGAACAGGTCCTCTTCGATGAGCAGGTTGCAGAGCGTGTCCACCGGGTGCTCTCCGCGAATCCGGGCAATCTCGAGGTGCTGCATACCCTCGTAATGCTTGTTGTGTGGCTTGTTGAATCCGGTCACCCACTTGTCCCGGAAGTCGGCCTCGTCGATCTCTCGTTTGAGGCGGTCCCGCACCTTGCCGTCCTTGATCGCCTCCAGAATCCCCTCCGGGCCTCGCTCCCGCATCCAGAAGGGGAACCACTGGGCGACCATCCCCTGCGAGTACTCGTAGGGGTAGACGTCGAATGTCACGTCCAGCCCTTCGTTCCGGCCGTTCTCCACCAGGTCTATCCACTGGTGATGGCTGCCCTTGCCCTGCTGCGCCTGCCGGTAATGGGTAAGATGCACGGCGCTCCCCGACCGCCTGCCGATCTCGATGGCCTCCTCGGATGGTCCCATCACGCCCTTCACGCCCAGGCTTTTCCGCGTGTGCGTGTGGTAGAAGCCTCCAAGCTTTGCCGATACCTCTGCCAGCGCCGCCAGTTCGGCCGTGTCGCCGTACGCCCCGGGCGGGTAGTCCAGGCCGGTGGAGAGGCCCCATGCCCCGTCTTCCATCGCCTCTCGCAGGGCGGACTTCATGTTCTCTATCTGCGCCGGCGTCGCAGGTGTATTCGCCCACCCCACGCCCCAGATTCGAAGGGGTGAGTTGCCGGCCAGGTACGCAGCGTTCAACGATACCTTGCCGTCGTACTGGTCAAGAAGCTCCGCCTGGCTGAGCCACTTCGCCGGCAGCGGCGGATATCCGTTGATGCCAGAGTCCTGCCACATGTAGCGGGAGAGCTCCTGTGCCGTTTTGAAGGGCGCGTGCGAGATGCCGTCCACGCCGTACACCTCGGTGGTGATGCCCTGGTGGACGGACGCCTCCTGCCGTGGAGAGCCCAGTATCGTGAGCCCGCCGTGGGAGTGCATGTCGATGAACCCCGGCGCGACGACCATCCCGGCAGCATCGATTGAGCGGGCTGCCTCAAAGGCGGAGGAGTCGCCCCGGTGCACGGTTATGCTGTCGCCATGGACAAGAACGGCGGCGTGGAACCCCGGGCTGCCTGTGCCGTCTACGACGAGCCCGTTACGGATAATGAGGTCGAGCATTGATCGGATTCCTGCATGCGGTAATTCGGGACCACGCCGGATTGTACCACCGCGAATAAGCATTTTCCTATGTTGTCACGATAGGCAGCATCTTCCTGCCCTTGTATTCTGTGTCCCGTTTGAAACTATGGTCGTGCAGTGCCTTTTAATCAATCCCGCGCTTCACGATGTCCGAAGGACGGTGTTGCCAAAACCTCACTATGATCTGCCGAAAATGCGCCGGCGAAGTCCGGCCCACAGACAGGTTCTGCCCATCCTGTGGTGCCTCCGTTGTCACAGGGAAAACCAGCGTAGTTCCAGCTCCTCCATCCAAATCGGACAAGAAGTCCGACACAGCTACCATAGAGATTCGCGCGGTCCAGCCGCCAGCGCCCAATCCGGCTCCCGGCTGCAAGAGGTGCGGGGCCGCCGTGGATGCACAGGCGGGCGGCAGATGCCTTAGATGCGGGGCTTCCCCCCTTTGTGAGGAGCACTTTCTGGCCGACCCGGGCATCTGCGCTGTTTGCACGCCTGAGGCGTTCTCGGAAACGACTCAAGTTAGACTGCCGGCTGCGCAGCCTGCTCCCGCTCGGAAGCCCGTTGCTCCAGCGCCCGCTCCGAGGCCGGTCCCGCCAGCGTCCGCCGGTCACCCGGCGGTCAATGTGCTCCGCTCCACTCCGCTTACGTATGACCCTAACTACCTCATCCCAATCACAGTCGCGAAACGGCTTGCGGAAGACGTTAAAGACGCCACCGACGTCTTGAATGAATACGGCGGCCTCCCCGTGCGCTTCTCCCTCACGCAGTCCACCCACGATCTTGACCTATTGTCTAAAAGGTTGGTGGGGGCTGGGGTGGGGGCGGGGGAGTGCGTGGCGGAAGCGAGGGCGATTATCGCCAGGATGGAGCGCGCGGTAGTAGTCTGGAAGGCGAAGGACGGACCGGCGAAGAAGCTGGAGCGCTTGAAGACGGGCGTGCTGGACGTACGGTTCCAGAACGACGAGCCCGTACAAAGGACACTCTACCCCGTACTCCTGGAGCTGAGTAAGTACGTACTGGATACGGTGAAGGCCGAGCCGAAGGTCTTCACCCTTTTCATGGGTGAGCGCGCGGTGCGGCCGGGGGCGGACAACACTTACTCCATCGAGGTCGGCAGCGGTATCGCCGGGAAGCGCAAGAAAATAGCGTTCGAGCTGATGGACCCGCTGCTGATGCGGATGGAGAGAGTGACCGTTGTGACCAAGGTCCTGGACCTGGCCGGCCAGGCGGCCCACGCAGTCGTCGGCATGGCGCTGCGGGGCTATGCGCCCGCGGTGCGGTACCGCACCACGCTGCGCACGCACCCGCTGATCATCGTGCGAGACACCGACAAAAAGGGAGGGTAGGGCGGCTCACCCCTGCGCCTGGATGCGCTCCACGCCCAGCCCGAGCGGCCGCTCGAAGTCCCTGTAGAACATCGGGATTTCAACGCCGTTGATCCCGCGCCGGAAGGTCGCGATCTTAGATTTCTTCGTGATCGTGACCTCCACGGAGTTCTTGCCCTGCCTGACCAGCTCGACCGGCAGGCGGTACTTGAGCCAGTGGGCCTCGAAGCCCAGCGGCGCCTGTATGGGGCCGGGGAAGTACGACTTGAACTTAAGGCCGCGGTAGTGGGTAATCTCCGCCTGCTTTCGCGGCAGGTCCATGCCGTTCACGCGCACCGTGAAGTCGTCCTCGATGCAGAAGCTCTCGAAGCGGAGGGTGAGCACGGGCTCGCGCATCTCCTCGTCCTCTTTCGCCTTGCCCACGTCGTCCGCAATGAAGATCTCGGCGGAGAAGGTCTCGCCCTCATCCAGCGTTTGCGGCAGCTTGCGGTAAGGCGTTGTGGACGGCTTGCCCATCTCGCCCTCGCGCGGGGCAAGGAAGTAGATATTGTCGCGCCTCGCGAAGATCTCCGGGTAAGCCGCCTCTCGCAGCACCCTGTACTCCTCGTCCGCAAGCGGCCACGGCAGGTAGCCGAGGTACATCCCCGCGAAGCCCTGGTAGCGCAGCGTCTGGCTGAGGGCGTGCACCATCTCGATGGCAGGGTAGTTGGTGCGCTCGTCGTACACGCGGCGTGGCGGGCGGATGTAGGCCGCGCCGCCGGCGTCGTTCGCCGCCCTGGAGATCCACTCGAGTCCGGGGGTGTACGGCTCCATGCACACGCCCTCGATTTCGCCGACGATGTAGTCGATGCTCTTCTCCCTGAGCCACGTCTCGATGTCGATAGAGTGCTCGAAGTTCGCCTCGCGGGCGTGGTGGGTGCGGGCCATGATCTTGAACTGCCGGCCCTGGGCCTTCCCGACCTCTTCCGCGGTCTTCCTTATCTCTGCGACGAACGCGTTCATAATCCGGATGTTCTTGTCCTCCATCCCTTCCTTGAAAAAGCCGGTGTTGGTGAAGACGAAGTCGAGCTCGATGCCGTCCGGCCTGTACTCTTCCAGCACCTCGCGTATGAGCGCCAGCTTGTAGGCGCGGACCTCCGGGAGCGCGTAGTCGTAGCCCATCGACGCCTTGCCCTTGCCGCCGATGAGCACCTCCATCCCGTGGTCCCACTTCAGCCTGCCGCAGCGCTCGGCCTTCAGCAGCGCCACATCCTGCATCTTGAAACTGGGGAGGACCGGCATTCCCACCTGCTTTCCCCTGTTCACCACCTCGCGGAGCTGGTCTGTGCCGCGCTTCTTGGCCTATTGCACCATGCGCAGGATGCGCCAGTCGATGAAGTCCTCCCACTCCGCCTTGTCCTGTCCCACGACGCGCCCTATCTTGCTCTGGTGGAAATAGACGTCGCCGTAGCCCAGTCCGAAGGAGAGTGCGCCAACGCCGGTGCCGGCCACTTCGTCCACCGGCCAGTGGAGCAGGTGGACGCTCGCGGGCGGCTCCAGCCGCTTGCAGTGGAAGTGGTGAGCGTCGTTGTAGTAGACCAGGCGTGGCGTGTTCATGAAGGCCTCTGTGGAGCGGGGTGGGGTAACCGTGCTAAAGGGTACGCGCTGCCGAGGGGATAAGGCAAGGGGAGAGGATCGCTACGCAGTGGGAGAGGCCGCTGAATGTCGCCAGGTGTCAGTCACCTTTTTCCTTCCTTCCTTCCTTCCTTCCTGAGTGGAGTCGCGATGCGATTCGATCCAGCGGCCGATTGTGGACCTGGCAGGGGCAATTGCCGTTCCCGCGCGAAGCCTCCTGGCGATTTGGACTGAGGATAGTCCCGCCAAGCTCATGGACAGGGCCGCTTCGTACACCTGCGCCGGGTGCCTCAGGGCACCTACACCGAAGTCTGCGAGGGACCTGCGCCTACATGACTTGCATCTGTAAATCTGCGCTCCCTTGCGGGAGCGACCAAACTTCACCAACCGTCCTTTGCAGTACGAACATGTCTCCATTAGCTATACCTTCGGCAGGACTAAGAGTAAATTGCCATTCTGGTTGATGTGGTGGTGCGGGTGAACCGGTGCGTTGCGCCAGCATGGCCCCTAGTATGTTTACGCCACTAACCGGCGTTTTATTTACACTGCAAGGCGACCTCAACCGATCATCACGCCGAATGGGACGGGATTGGGGCTTTGTCCTAATTGACGCACCGCAACTGAGAATGTAAGTTACAAAACGAGCCGACAATTTCCTGAGGAATTGATTGTTGGTGTAGAGATACCGTGATTCGTTATCGGCGAAGCCGACTGATAATTATGACCGCGGAACCGCCGACGGTTGTTCAAGGAGATCAGCAAATGAAAATACGGCATTCAGATGTCTTTGGGAAGCGACACGGCAAAAAAGCAATGAACCACATCGTGGTAACCGTTGTATTCGTGGCGGCGGTGTTGTCAACTACTTCAGTTAGTGCGTACAACGACCACGATCTGCCATGCGTTTGGCAGTATACCCAGAACACAACTTTGACGTTGCCATGGCGAAGTCATTACGCGTATCCGCCTTCGGGCGCTTATGCTACTGCGTGAAACGACGCGATTCATGATTGGAATGGTACTCCTACTTCGGTTCTGTTCAGTAATGACACTTCTCAGTCCAGTCACTATCTTGGCCAGGAGGATGCGGGAAACTCAGGATGGTCTGGATACAACAGCGTGACATGTACTTCGTTCTTCTTCAAGCGTTCAACAACGTATTCAAGACTAGACACTTATTACCTTGCGCCTTACCCCGATCCTCCCTACGCCAGCTACCAGAAACGGGAGGGTGTCGCTTCGCACGAATTAGGTCACTTCATAGGGCTGGGCCACAGCAATGAAGAGCCGGCTGTGATGAACGAATCCAACGACGGGGAAACGTATTATTCACCCCAGGAAGATGATGAATGCGGTGTGAATGACCGATATGTGAATTCCAGTTACCCTGTTACATGCGACTAAGTATCTGCAAGGAGCAGGAACATGATTGCCACATTAAAATGGACTGCCATCGCGGCACTGTTGGGCGTCCTGGTAGGGTCAGTAATCCTGGTTGCCATTGGCTTCGGTGGGAACCAGTCGATGGGGACTTATGAAGATGTGTACTCTGCGGAACACCTTGTTGCCGAGTCAGACAGCATAGTACTTGCGAGATTCATCGATTCTACGGAGTTCATCAAGCCGAATATCTCTCAAGTGGACAACGTAGCGCATAGTTGGGTGCAGATGTTGTATCGCAGAATGGAAGTGCTGGAGTCATTCAAGGGCGATGCTACGGCAGGTGAGTTCTTCTACGAGGCGGCAACGACCGGGGTGCGAAGAGACGATGTTGCATTCATGGGTGGCGACCCGCCTTCTGAATTCGTGCCGCTCGAGACGGGTCAAGAGTATGTGCTCTTCCTGAAGGGCGGGCCGGTCAGAACGGGTTACCCTGAAGAATTCGGTGATATCATGTGGTCTAGCGCATCCAACTTGTATGTCGCGAGACTTGAGGGCAATCGCCTGCTGTTTTTGGCCTCGGACCGATACAAGAAGTCAGTAGATGCGCGTGGCCTTGAGCGACCACGGGATTCAGCGGCCCCTTTTGAATTGACCAAACAAAGCCTGTCAGAGGTCATAGTTAAACAGACCTCCACCGAGTCTCCTACCGTCGAGACTGCATCCAGTTCGAGCGTTTCGTGATAGATCTGACCACCGGAGGATGCGGCCCCATAATCACGCGCCGGCTCCCACTCAAATTCCACCAACTCTTTGGCCGCCCGGCTCAGACAACGTCCAGTCTCAAGGCTTCCCTACAGTGGCCGCCATCCCCTCAAAGAACGCCATCGCCGCAGGGTTCGCCATGGCGTCTTTGCTGGCGGCCTGGTCCGGCGGCATGCCGCAGAGGATGCGCTTGACTGGGACTTCCAGTTTCTTGCCGTTGATCGTGCGGGGCACTTCGGGGATGGCGTAAATCTCGTCGGGGACGTGTCTTGGGGAAAGCTCGCGGCGGAGCTTTTCGCGCACTCGCTTGCGGAGGGGCTCTTCCAGCTCCGCGCCCGGGCGCAGCACCAGGAAGAGCAGCAGCTTACCCTCCTCGCCGTCGCGGCCAGTGTCGATCACCAGGCTGTCCACCACCTCCGGCACGTCCTCCACCGCGCGGTAGAAGTCGCTCGTGCCCATGCGCACGCCCCCTCGTTTGAGCGTGGAGTCCGACCGGCCGGAGATGACGCACGCGCCGCGCTCCGTGATGCGAATCCAGTCGCCGTGCCGCCATACGCCGGGGAACGCATCGAAGTAGCTCTCGCGGTAGCGCCGGTCTCCGGGGTCGTTCCAGAAGCGCACCGGCATGGATGGCATCGGCGCTGTGATCACCAGCTCGCCCACCTCGCTTACCAGCGGCATTCCGTCCGGCGAGTACGCCTCCACCTTCGCGCCCAGGCAGCGGCACTGTATCTCCCCGGCGCGCACCGGCAGCAGCGGGCACGGCCCCACAAAGCCCGTGCACAGGTCCGTGCCGCCGCTGAACGAGCCGAGGAGCAGGTTGCGGTTCACCTTCTCGTAGACCCACCGGAACCCCTCCGGCGACAGCGGCGCGCCCGTGGAGCCGACGCCTCGGATGCGGGAGAGGTCGAAGTCGCGCCCTGGCTCGATGCCCGCCTTCATGCAGGCGTGGATGAACGGCGCGCTGGTCCCGAAGTACGTGACGCCGGTCTCCGCCGCCATCTTCCAGAGCGCGCTCATGTCCGGGTAGGCCGGGTCGCCGTCATACATCACCACCGTCGCGCCCACGAGCAGGCCGCCGATGAGGTAGTTCCACATCATCCATCCCGTCGTCGTGAACCAGAAGAAGCGGTCGCCCTCGCCGATGTCCATGTGGAGCGATATCGCCTTCAGGTGCTCAAGCAGGATGCCGCCGTGGCCGTGGACAATAGGCTTTGGAAGGCCTGTGGTGCCGGAGGAGTAGAGAACCCACAGGGGATGGTCGAATTCGATCGGCTCGAAGGCCAGCTCACCCGTGGCTTCGAGAAGCTGCTCCAAGCGCATCGTCCCGTCGGCGTGTGCGAGGTCCGCTGAGCCGGAAAGGTAAGGGACGATCACCATGGCGCGGAGTGACGGCAGCTCCCGCCGTATCTCGGCGAGCTCCGCCGACCGGTCGTGAGCCTTGCCGCGGTACCGGTAGCCGTCCACGGCGATGAGCACCTTCGGCTCGATCTGGCGGAAGCGGTCGACGACGCTCCGGATGCCGAACTCCGGCGAGCACGCCGACCATATCGCGCCGATGCTGGCCGTGGCGAGGAAGGCGATGAGGGTCTCCGGGATGTTGGGCATGTAGGCGACAACGCGGTCGCCCTTGCCGACGCCCAACCGTCGCAGGCCGGCCGCGGCCGCTGCGACCTGGGCGCGCAGCTCGCGGTAGGTAAGCTCCGACTGAGCGCCGCCCTCCGACCGGAACACGACGGCGGTCGTGTCATCCTGACGCCGCAGAGCGTGCTCGGCGTAGTTGAGCGTCGCGCCCGGGAACCACTTTGCGCCGGGCATCTGGCGTGACCGCAGCACGCTTGTGTATGGCGAGTGCGTGACGACGCCGAAGTAGTCCCAGACGGACGCCCAGAAGGCTTCGACATCGGTCACGGACCAGCGCCAGAGATCGTCGTATGAGGATGGCGTGTAGCGGCCCCCGGCGGCCAGCCATCGCATGTAGCGGGTGATGGCGGCGCGCACCACGGATTGCGCGGAAGGCGACCAGAGTACGGGATTCGGCCCCGTGGCGGAAGGTGTGGTCATTGGCTGAGATAGGCTACGGTGCGAGCGACCGGCACGCGGGCGGCTGAATCTCCGGCCGCCCGCGCGCCGGCGCACTGTACGCTACTTGACGAGTGTTGCTTCGACCGACATTTTGACGTTGCCCTGGAGGGCGCGGGAGACGGGGCAGTTGTCCTTCGCGCCCTCGGCCGCCGCCTTGAACTTCGCGGCGTCGATGCCCGGCACCGTCCCTCGCACCTTGAGTGCGCTGGAGACGACTGTCCACTTTTCGCCGACCTTGTCGAAGGTGACAGTGGACTCGACATCGAGCTTCTTCGCCGGGGTGCCGTCCTTTGCCAGGCCAGCGGAGAGCGCCATGGAGAAGCAGCTCGCGTGGGCCGCTGCCATAAGCTCCTCCGGGCTGGTCTGAGCGCCAGCCTCTTCGGTCGTCCTGGCCTTCCAGGTGATGCCGACGTCAGAAATGGCCTTGCTGGTGACTGTGCTGGTTGTGCCCTTGCCGGAGAGGAGGTCCCCCTCCCATACGGCTGTCGCGGTGCGTCTTCCTGCCATGGTGATACTCCTTGGATTAAGTTGGACGTTCTGGGTAAGTGCTGTGCGTGGTCATTTCCGGCGCAGAGCGTTGGGAAGGCTTCGGACCATCCCATGGCCCCTTCCTGCCTTCGGCGGAAGGGGAAAGAAAAAAGAATGTGGGACTGCGTCCCACGCCCTCCCAAAGGGCTTCGCCCTCTGGACTCCCTGGACACTGAGGCTTCGCCTCAGGCCCCGGCGATGGCCTTCGCTTTCTGGACTCCCGAAGACTATGGGGCTCCGCCCCAGGGGCTTCGCCCTCTCAATCCACCTAACCCCCTGGCCCCCTTCCCTAAGAGGGAAGGGGGATATGCAGCGGGGCTTCGCCCCGTACCCCGCTGAGGGCTACGCCCTTAGACTCCCATCGGGCCCATAGCCCGAATAGAACCTGCCGAGCCTTAGGCTCGGCCTCGGAACCCATTCCCTCTCAGGGAAGGGGCAGGGGTTAGGTGGCTGTTGGCTGTTCGGCTACTTGCCTTAGCGCACTGCTCACCGCCAACTGCTAACTGCTAACTGCTAACTGCAGTCCCCTTACTTCTTCCACTTGATGGTGCAGCCCTTGGGCGGCGTATCCGCGACCGCGGGCGCGCGGCCGGCCAGGACTGCGTCCAGGGCATCGCGCAGGTAGAGGTGCTGCACTGCGCCCGGGTTTTCATGGTTGTCGTCCACCACGCCGTGGTAGCGCAGCACGCCCATTTTATCGAACACGAATATCTCCGGCGTGCGCGCGGCGCCGTAGGCCTTTGCCACTGCCTGGGACTCATCGAAGAGGTACGGATAGTTGTACCCCTTCTCCTTCGCGCGCTGCTTCATGTGGTCGAAGTCGTCCGCTGGGAACGCCACCGGGTCGTTGGAGCTGATCGCCAGCACCTGGACGCCTTTCTTCGCGTAGTCGGCCTGCGCCTGGATGAGCCGCCCCTCCCACGCCTGCGCGTACGGACAGTGGTTGCACGTGAATGCCAGGACCACGGCCTCTTGCTTGCCGTAGTCCGCCAGGGAGTGCTTCTTGCCGTCCACGCCCGGCAACGTGAACGGGATTGCGGTCTTGCCGGTGGTCAGCGTCATCTCGGGCTACCTCCGTGTTTAGTTACGTGGACTGATCGCCTCGGGCGGCGCGCAAGGCCCTCTTCAGCATAGCCATTGAGGGCAAGGGAGAGATGCGGCCGTCCTCCATTGTGTACGCCCTGCACGTCAGCGCTGGATAGGAGTCCGGACCGGGGGGATCGATGTCCTTGCCGTCGATCAATATCGTCGGCGAGCCCGTAAAGCCAAGCTGCCGCGCCTGCTCGTCGGTCTCCACCTTCACAACGGCAATGCGCGCCTCAATGCTTTCCTGCGACATCGCCTGCTTCAGGCGCGCCAGCCCTTCCTCATGCGAAGAGCAATCTTCGAAGTACAGGAACCGTATCTCCATGGCTGGCAAAGCGCACCCGTGAAAGCTGCCACTATAGTACCATGTACGCTCCCAGTCGTGACCATTCGCTTTCTTGACTCCCGCCCCACCTTCGGATACTCTTCCGAGCGAAATCAGGGGGCGCGCCGCCCGCCATGGAGGGGACCTTGACCAGCAGCCAGTTCACCAAGTCGTTGTTTACCTATCCCTGGGACCTTGTTGACGAGGGGCTGGACGTCTCCCTTGGGCGCATCGCGGACCTGACGGGGTGCAACGAGGTGATGCTCACCCCTGCGTACCACAGGTCCGCGTACTTCCTTCCACACAATCCGAAGCGTCCCATATACAACGGCGAGAACGGCGCGATATACTTCACGCCGGACCTATCGAAGTACTCAAAAACCAGGATCCGGCCCCGCGTCAGCCACATCGTGGACAGGCCCTTGTACTTCGAGAGCATTCTTGAGGCGATGGACAGGCGCGGCCTCCAGTTCGCTTCGTGGACCGTCTACAACTTCAACGACTACCTCTCGGAAAAGTATCCCCAGTTTGCCCGGCACGACGCTCTCGGCACGACATACATCGGCTCAATGAGCGTCTCATCTCAAGACGTGCAGGAGTACTGGTTTACCGTGACCAAGGAGATACTCGAACGGTTCAAGCCGAAGGCGCTGAACATCGAGTCGCTTGACCGACGCGGCTTCCAGGCGCCCAGCAAGCGACGCGCGGAGTTCACTGCGCAGTGCCAGTTCGTACTGAGCCTGGATTTCAACCCCGCTGCCGTCGCGAAGGCGAACGAGGCCGGAATGGACGGGGATGGCCTCAAGCGCGATGTTGCCGAGTGGCTGCGGGTCCGGCTGGCGAGGGTTGCAACGGCGGAGGACGAGCTGCCCGTAACGCCGGAATGGGTTAGCGCCGCTTTCGACGGCCAGCTGCGCCGATACATGGATGTCTGCAAGAAGACCACGTCCGACCTCTTTGTTCAGGTGGCGGACATCATCCACAGCCACGGCGTCAAGGTCCAGACCGGCAGCCTGGCGGACCCGGCAGCGTCTCTCAGGGACGACCTTGACCCCTCTGTCAACAAGCACCTGGATATCATATTCCCGGGAGCGATTCCCGCGGGCGAAGAGGGCAAGGCGAAGGTACGGGACAGCGCCCGGAAGATGGCGCCGGGGGCGAAGGTGTACTCCTGGCTCAAGACGAGCGACGGCAAAGACTCAGTGACCACCAGGGCAGGCGTGCAGGCAGCCGTCGATGCGGGCGCGTCGGGCTGCATGTTCTACAACTACGGCCTGCTGCGCATCGACCAGCTGAAGGAGATCGGCACGGCGCTGCGGGCCGCCGGGGTGGCGTAACCTTATTCCCGCCTATCGCTTGCGGCGCAGCCGGTCCCGGATTCCCACAATCAGCGAAATCGCCTGGCCGGACAGGTACGCCAGAATTCCAGCGGCCGTGTCGAGCCCCGGGATCGGCACCATGCGCCTCACTGCGCCGGGATGCAGCCGCGAAGCGACCCCGATAACCGGTTTGCCGGCGAGCGGCCTGTAGCTTGCGGCGGTCTTTGATGCGAGTGACTCGAGGACGGCAGACCGGGCGCTCTCTTTGCCGTCGGTGACCTGCCGCAACACCCTCAACGCCGCAAGGCCGGTGACGAAGGCGATGATGAACAGGAAGTCGAAGTCCTGAACATAGAGCACGGGCATGTTAAATACACTGTCGGGCTCGTGCCACCGGAATTCCAGCAGTATCTGCTTTCCGGTGAATAGAGTTGCGAGCGCGCCTCCTATCACCGGACCTATCGCCGCGCCAACGTGATAGGAAAGCGAGGTCCCCATCATGTATGAGGTCGTCTGGAGCTCGGGCGCCGTCTTCATGCGGATGGTGGTGGAGGAGACGTTCATGCCGGCAGACGCCATCCCCAGCAGAATGTGCAGCCCCACAAGCACCGGCGCCGTGAGGAAATAGGACCCTGGCCTCGTCGTAAACACCCAGCCCACAATGGCGACCATCAGCATGGAGAAGGCCATCGATAGGGCGACCTTGGGGCCGAACTGGTCGCAAATCTGACCCCAGATGCCGAGCGAAAGCACCAGCGCAATTTGTGTCGCCACCGTGAGCGCCAGCACCGTTGAGGCCGGCATCTCCAGCCTGGTTAGCATGTACACTGCAAAGAACGGCACCGCCATAGTTGACGTGATGGCCCAGAGGAACAGGAATCCCATGAGCCAGCGGGCGTTGGCTATCCTGAACGGAGCGGTAAGGATCGACCCCGGGCTGAGCCGCTTTGGCCCGGGGTCCGGCATCCTGGGCTCCGGGATGTGGTACATGAAATAGACGGCCAGCCAGCCGAGCATCACCGCCGCGAAGACGATTGCCGCGCTGTAGCCCCATACTATGGCCTTGCCGCTAAACCAGTGCTCCAGCCGGTTCACGTACGCCGCCGCCGCGAAACCCGCCAGCACCACGCCGATGGTGTTCCACACGAAGCGCTTCGAAAGAAAACGCCCGGCTATGTCCAATGGGACGATGGCGCGGAACCAGCTGTTCCAACCGCAGGTGACTACTGCGTCGAGGACACCCCGGGCGACCAGCACCGCAAGCAGTGTGTACACGGCGTAGTTGCTGGGAATGGCGAAGAGCAGGGGCAGGAAGGCTATGACAGCCCAGGTGGAGTAGGAGAGAAGGTACGCCGGCCACACGATGATCTTTCTCATCTGCAGCCGCTCTACCACGATGATGGCGCCTATCTGCACGAGCTGCATTGCGGCGGGTATTGCCGCAATAAGGCCGATGTGGAATTTGGCGGCGCCAAGGAGGAGGGCAAACGAAGTGAGAAACGCTCCGCTTGTGAAGCCCCCGGACGCAGAGGAAGTCACGCCCTCCCAGAGAAGTATTTTCAGTCCTCTGGCGCGCTGGGCGTCGGACAGCTCCGATTGAGGGCGGAGCCGTCCGGCGATATTTATCCTGGCGGGCATATGTTTGGGGTCCGGTCGGATGAAGCGCAGGGTAGGGCGGCAGAGCTAGTCACGGAAGTTAATGTACTGGAGCGGCTTCTCCAGCTTTAAACCCTTCACCAGGGCAATCGCGGCCTGGAGGTCGTCCTTCTTCGCGCCGGCCACCCGGACCTCGTTGCCCTCGATCTTCGCGGTAACTTTGAGCTTGCTTTCCTTGACAGCCTTCGTGATCTTCTTGCCGAGCTCGGCGTCGATTCCCTGCCGGATCTCGACGGTCTGGCGCAGGCTATCGCCGGACGCCTTTTCCGGAGTCTTGTACTCCAGCGCGCCCGTGGGAACGTTCCGGCGGGTGAAGTAGGTCTTGATGAGCTCGTGCATCTGGCGGAGCTTCATCTCGTCGTCTGCGAGAATGGTCAGGGTATCTTCTTTGCGCTCAATCGAGCACTTGCTGCCCTTGAAGTCAAAGCGCTGCCGCATCTCCCGGACCATGCCGTTGATGGCGTTATCGACCTCGGCCAGGTCTGTGCGGGAAACGATATCGAAGGATGGCACCTTTCTACTCCTGTGGAGAAGTCCATTATGGGCTACAAGTGGACGCTCGCCCAGAATAGTTTACACCAAGGGCCATCGACCTGCATGGTGGCCGCCACGGAAAGAGGAGGCCCCGGCGCGCCGGGGCCTCAGATCATTCGTATTACTGCCGTTTGGCGGCAATGATCAATGGATCTCCTCGCGCCACGCGCCTGTCTCCACCCGGCGGCCCTCGATGAACTTCTTGAAGCGCTTCAAATCGCCTTCAATCGCCCTCTCGAGCGAGCCGAGCGCCTTCCCAAGGTTCTCCATCGCGCCTTCGGGCTCATACCCCAACCGGAGCGTCAGCTTTGTGGATGTGGGCGAGAGTGTGTCGAAGGTGACGATGCCGGCGTTATCGGTACCGCTGGTGCTGTGCCAGGCTATGCGCTTGTCCGGCACCTGCTCCACGATCTCCGCGTTCCAGCCCTTCTCGACACCCATAACCTTGGCCCGCCAAAAGAGGTTCTTGTCGTCGATCTGCCGAACTTCCTCTACGCCGTCCATGAACTGGGGGAATGATTCGAACTGAGTCCACTGGTTATACGCCGTGCGAACGGGGACATCGACCTCGATGCTCTTCTCAACGTATTCCATGACACCCTCCATCTTGTCAAAAGTGGCAATGCGGCCTGATTCCACTGTTGAGGATGGGGTGAGCGCGGTCAATTGGCCATAGAGGCTAGACAAGAAAGATGGTGCCCAGGAAGGGACTCGAACCCCCACTCCCTTACGGGAAGCGGATTTTAAGTCCGCCGCGTCTGCCGTTCCGCCACCTGGGCATGAGACTGATGGGACGTGCGCACGCCGTGCCGAAGGCAGTGGCCGGGGCCGCGTCCGCGAAGCTATATCGGGTAGACGCAGTATTATAAAGCTGCCGCAGGTCGTTTTTCAAACCGACGGTCTGAACACCGCCGCCGTTCCTTGCGACATGCACGGTTCGCAAATATAATCACAGCCGTGCGGCCCAATGAAGCCGCGTTTGCCCAATGGAGAGCTATGCCCCAGCCCACCCTCGACGAGCAATTCAGCGACGGTATTCCATCCCGCGGCTACCGCAGCCCGCAGCAGTTCATGTCCGCGAAGGAGCAGCGCTACGTCCTTTACGGGCTCTTGAAAGGGTGGACCGTCACCAAGATAGGGAGGAGCATAGGGGTCAGCGACCTCGTTGTGAGGCAGATCAGGGCGCGTGTGACCAGGACTCCGGAAACGCTGCTTGATCTGGGCATCTGCGAGGCGCTGCTTCTGACTACGGGGCCGGCCTTCCGATGCCTCGTGTGCGGCTCGATGCTGACCAGTGAGGAAGAGGTGAGGAGTCACGTCCCGGCCCACTTCATGGAGGTGTTCCAGACCAGCCGGCGCGCCGACGAGGATATCGCGCAGACCGAGGCGACCGTCAAGCGCGCACCCGGGGTCTCGGGCCGCCCCAGGAACGACGGTCCGGACTCGGACCATTCGTGGGCGGCGGCTTTTGAGCGGCTTGCGGCGATGCGGGATGCGCAGGCCCCCGCGTCGGTGGAGGCGCCAAGGGCAATTGACGCCGCGGTCCCGCTGCCGGCACACCAGTCGCATACTGCCCCAGCGATTGCAGCTGTAGATCCGGCCCAGCCCACGCAGGCCCGTCAACAGCCCCAACAAGACTTGCCGCTGCCAACGACCGCAGCGCTCTACGTAGAGTCGGCGACGCCGCCACGGCGGCCGGTTGTGGAGCCTGCAGTTGAGACCCGGACCGTCGCTGCCCATCCAGTGGCGGAGGCGGGCGCCCCGGCTACAGCGGTCCCGGTTGAGAGACCGGCGACGGCTATTGCGCCCGTGATCGAAGCTCCTGTCCCGCCTGCCTCCCCGCCGCAGCTCGAGGTCCCGGCTGCGACCAAGGCCGAGGCGCCGGCGAGGGCGCCACGCCCGCCGACGGCAGCTCCCGGCGCGACCGGCAAGGCGGTGGCGGCGCTAACCATAGAGCGCGGGGCCGTCAAGATGCTGGTCTACCGCAACGGCGCGGTAGTCGACTTCGGGCAGGCTGATTGCCCCGGCAGCATGTTCAAGGGATCGCTCGCAAGCGACACAAATGGCGTTGCCTCCGCCCTGGCGAAGCTCGCGCCGATGGCAAAAGGCAAGGGCACCACGCTCGTCGCTGCCGCGCCGGGATACCAGTCGAAAGTGAACCATATCACTCTACCGAAGGCGAACGGCATGAATCCTGCCGTGGTCATACCGCAGATCGCGCGGCGAACGCTAGGCATTTCGCCCGAGACCTCACGCATTGCATGGAAGAAGCAGGCATCTTCCCTTGAGGAAAACCATTGGGCTGTTGTCTCCACAACCTCGCGCTCGCTAGCATCTCTGACGGCGACCGTACGGGGCGCCGGTTTTCGGTTGAGCGCAGTAGAGCTTCGGGCGTTCGCAATGGCCAGGGCGACGGGGCAGTCGAGCGCTGTTTGCGCGTGGACGGCGGCGGACGGCATGGAAGTGATCGTTGTGAGGGACTGGACCCCGGTAACCTGCGTTTCCCACTTCTGGGGCGCCGAGGCCGAGATGGACGGCCAGAGCATAGTCAATCATGTCCTGGAAGTGATTGAGAGCGTGATAGAGTCTGATGACGGTCGCCTGCACGAAGGCCAGCCCGCCTGGGACCTGCCCGTGTACCTCACCGGTTCGCCTGTCCAGAAAGCGCCGGGTATGGTAGACGCCGTCGCGAAGCTCCTCGGGCGCGGTGTTTCCGCGCCCGTTCCGCCGGTGAACACGCCTCCGGGTTTCCCCCTCCACGACTACTTCGTGAACCTTGGCCTGGCGATGGGGCCGGCGGCCAGGGGTTAACGCGCTGTTTGCTTCGCAGCGCCGGTATTCCCCCATTTCCGTCTCCGTCTCAGCACCACCAGACTGGCTGTTGTCAGCACCAGCGCTGCAATCGCGGCCGCTCCGATAACCCAGGGGAAAACGTCTCGGTCTTCACGGACGATTGGAAGGAGCGCCTCAACAGTGCCAGGCCCAAGCGGGCCCTCGAACGCGGCGCGAATTCGCCAGTCGCCGTGCCGGGGGAGGGTAAGGCTAACGTTGTAGTGGCTGGCATCGGCCGCGAGGGACGTAACCACCATGGGACCGATGTCTGGTGATGACCGTGAAGGGCTGACGGCGGTGAGTCTCATGGTCGTCGGTACGGCCACCAGCCGGGCCGTCTCCGGGCCGTTTTCGGAGACGTACGCTTCAACCAGAATGGTGACGCGCACAACCCCCGGCCGCGGGTCCGGCGGGTTGACGGAGACGGTGACGGCGTACGCGCCCACGCGGTCCTGCGCAATGACGGGGCCGCCGTTTGCTGCGGCAGGGCGGCCCACTGCAAATGCCGCCAGGACCAGGGCTGCCGCCGCCGCGAGTGCGCGGATGGCGCGGTTGAGGTAGGTGTGACGAAGGGTTTGCAAGCCCGCTTCCTTTGAACTATCGTCCGGATGTGGATATAATATACCAGATGAATCGATTCGCACTGCCCCTACTTGTCTGGGCACTCGTGGTCTCGGTCATGTTCCCATCGATCGGGCCGCTGGTGGACCACCATTTCGCCGAGCGCCAGCTCGGCCACATCCACTTGGGCCACACGACCTACCACGTTCACTACGCCGATCTTGCCCACTCCCATGACCATTCTCACGGCGACGGCGG
Organism: SAR202 cluster bacterium; assembly: GCA_016872355.1. Taxonomy (NCBI): domain Bacteria; kingdom Bacillati; phylum Chloroflexota; class Dehalococcoidia; species SAR202 cluster bacterium. The sequence goes on from VGZY01000006.1 coordinate 46,327, forward strand.
TCATGAGCAGCAACCTCAGTCGGCCACTACCCTGTACAGTTACGAGTCGGGCGCCCTTGGAAGCATCGTTTCCATAACTGAGGACCTGGGCCTGGCGTCGTTCCTTCTGTTCGACCCCGCCTCCATATTCACGCTGCCGGGCAACGGCAGTCTCAACCTCGTCCCAGTCTATCTGAGTCCTCCGGACGATCCGCCGCGCGCCTGAGTCCTCATCATCCGGCGCCCCGTCCCATCTATTTGAGTCCCGAGAGAGTCAAACCAATGCGAACCCGATTGGGCGTAGCTGCGACACTTGCAGTCGCCCTGGTCGCCGCCGTCGCCGTCCCGGCGGTGGTGCTTGCGAACGGCCGAGTCGTCGATTTCGAGCGCAAGGCCGCAGGTCCCTACGAGGTGGCCCTTGGCACCATCCCGGCCGACCCGTCTGTGGGCAACCTGCACCTGACGATGACCGTTACAGACAGTGCGACACGGTCCATAGTCACAGACGCCGATATCACCATTACCGGCGCCGGGCCGGACGCGACAGCGGTCGAGATCGGGCCGCTCAGGGCGGAGCACGACATCCGCGACCCGTCTTACTACGACGTGGCAACGGCGGTAGACCGCGAGGGCGAGTGGCGATTTACCGTCGCAGTTGCCGGGCCGGCCGGGCAGGGATCAGCTGAGTACTCCGTGAAGGTCAAGAATGCGAGCCCACTAGCGGGACTGGTCACCCTGGGAATGCTCGTAGGGTTCGTAGCCATTTTCGCTCTCGCTATCCGCGCGTCCCTCTCGTCAAAGTCGCGGAAAAGCAATCCAAAACCCAAAAGCTGAAACAAGGAGAACAAGACTATGAAGAAGCTTCCCATGTTGGTGGTAGCTCTCGGTGTCCTTATCGCATCGGCGGGCTTGACCGTCCTGGGGGCGGGGATAGCGTCCGCCCATGCCAGCAAGGACATCGGCAAGTACCGCCTGACCGTTGGATTCATTGTGGAGCCAGCCTACGAAGGTATCAAGAACGGAATCGACCTGCGCGTCCGGGACATCTCGGTTGACCCGCCCACGAACGTCACCGGCGTTGAGCAGACCATCAAGGTTGAGCTCATCCATGTCCCGAGCGGCACGCACAGGGTCTTCGACCTGCGGACCATCTACAAAGACCCCGGCCACTACACCGCGGACCTCATGCCCACGGCGTCCGGGGTGTACCGAATGCGCTTCTTCGGCCACATTGGCGAGGGCGCGGACCGCGTCGAGATCAACGAGACCTTCGCCTCGAGGGGTGAGGGCGGCGGGTTCAATGACATGCAGTCGTCCGCCGATCTGCAGTTCCCTGTGAACCTAACCGAGGTGCGCGAGGTGGAGAGCGTTGTGCGCGGCGTCCAGGGCGACGTAGCCTCGGCCCAGGACGCGGCGATCGAGGCGAAGGACGCGGCAAACTCCGCGAACACTATGGCGATCATCGGGATCGTTATGGGCGCCATCGGCATCATCGTCGGCGCTGTGGCGTTCGGTCTGAAACGGTAGGCCATCCCACTTCCGAGGTTATCTGTTGGCAATCGGAAGACAAAGAATAGTAGTTTTCATTCTCGCCCTCATGGCGGCGGCGTGGGCCTTCGCGCCGATTGCGGCTGGCGGCGCCGCCGCCCATGCGGGCTTCGTGCGATCTGCCCCGGTGGCGGAGTCAGCCCTGGACCAGCCCCCGGCGCGTGTCACGATATGGTTCACCGAGCCTCTGGACCGCGACTACAGCCGCATCGAGGTGCTGAACGCGCTGGGAGGCCGAGTAGACAACGGCGACACGACGGTGGACCCCTCGGACGCGACTGCCATGTCAGTGACGCTCAGGCCGCTGGCCAACGGTACATATACGGTCGCGTGGCGCAACCTCTCGACCGTGGACGGCCACAGCGTTCGCGGGTCATACGTCTTTTCCGTCGGGGAGCTAGTCGCGGAGCAGCCGGTCGCGGCGCCGGATGAGCCCCTGATTCAATCGCCCGCAGAGCCTTTCTTACGCTGGGGCGTGCTCCTGGGCATTATGGCGATAGTCGGAGGCGCCGGATTCTCCGCGCTCGTCACAGCGCCGGCACTGCTGGGCACTAAGTCGCCGCAGCGGATGCGGCGGCTAGGGCGGTTATTGCTGGACCGCACAACTGCGCTGGTCTGGGCCGGTGTCTTCTTGTTGCTGGTGTCCTCCGTTGCGCAGCTCCTCGTACAGGCCGGCAACGCACGGGACGTATCGCCCCTCGCCGCCCTGTTCGGCCCTGCTTTCTCGTTCGCGGCAGGAACCGAGTGGGGTAACAACTGGCTTCTCCGCGTCGTCTTCGTTTGCGGAATAGCGGTTGCGCTGGCCGCAACCGGCCGGCTGCCTTTTGTGATGCGGTCGCCGACCACCTCGAAGGCTGCCTCTGCGGACCGTGAAGGACTTGGCCGGCTGGCTGTGCTGCTCCTGGGCGCCGGCGTGCTCATGACGATAAGCCGCACGAGCCACGCGGCCGCGACCGCCGGCATCTCCGGCCCCGCGATCGCAACGGACTACATACACCTTGTCGCTTCGGCGCTGTGGGTCGGCGGTCTCTTTCACTTCGCGCTTGCCGCACACGCCATATTGCGGGACATGCAGGGCCAGAACCGCCGGGCGGCTGTGTCGGCGATGATGCCGCGCTTCTCCGCGATTGCTGTCCTGGCGACCGGGACGCTGATCATCACCGGTCTTTACAGCGCGTGGGCTCAGGTGACGGTCATCCCGGCGCTCCAGGCCCCATACGGTCTCACCCTCGTAGCCAAAGTGGCCCTCGTGGCAGGAATGCTGGCGCTTGGGGCGCTGAACCTGCTCTGGGTGCGGCCCCGGCTCAAACGGGACGACGGCGCACCGGGCCTTCTACGCCGGGCCGTAATGGCAGAGGCGGCCATAGGCGTCGTCGTCCTCATCTCCGTGGGTTTTCTGACGAGCCTGGAGCCAGCCCGGCAGGTCGCGTCCCGGGAGGGGCTCGGCGGCCCCGGCAGCCTAAAATACCGGGAGACCGTGGAAGGCACGGCGATAGACATTGAGGTCGGGCCGGGCAGGGTGGGCAGGAACACCGTTGCTGTGCGGCTTGCCGACACGCTGGGCAACCCGGTGGACAACGCGTCTCTTGTCAACGTGCGGGTGGCATATCCGGGCGCGGACCTGGGTGAAGAGTTCGCGCAGGCCCGCAACGCCGGCGGCGGAGAATACGTGCTGGACGGGCGAATTATCAGCATCGCCGGCGCGTGGCAGGTCGAGGTCGAGGTAGTCCGGCCAGGCGCATTCGACGCCCGCACGGCATACGGATTCGAGATTTCGGCGGGGTCAACCGCCGGAGGCAGCGCCGAGATAACGCCGGACCCGGAGACCGGCGTGGCCCTGTTCGGACTGGAGCTGATCGGGCTGGGCGTCCTGTTCCTTGTCGTTGGCCTACCCCTCGGCGGCTGGTACTCAAAGACCGGAGTCGCCGTCATGGGGCCGGGCATCGCCTCGTTCATGGTGGGCGCGGTGATGCTCTTCAACACGCAGTTTGCAGCATCTCCTGAGGCGTTGCCGGAGAAGAACCCCATTGCGCCTTCGGCGGAGTCCATCGCGGCCGGGCGCGCAATATACACGCGCAATTGCCTGATTTGCCACGGCGAGTCCGGACGGGGAGACGGCCCACAGGCCGCGCTGCTGAATCCTCCGCCCCTGGACCTTACCGTGCACGTGCCGCTTCACCCGGAAAGGGACGTCTTCCGATTCATACACGACGGGATGCCAGGCACTGCGATGGTCGGATTCGGCGACCAGTTGACGGACGAGGAGATCTGGCATGTCGTCAACTACATCAAGACACTCGATTAGCTAAAGAGGCACGCTATGGCCCGCCAAAGTGTTCGCACCAGTCTGATATTCGCAGCCGCACTCTCAGGCGCGGCGCTGGCGCTAATGGTATCCGCCGCGAGCGCCCACGGCTTTGGCGACAGGTACGACCTGCCCATTCCGCTCAACTACTTCATGGTTGGCGCAGCGGCCGCGGTTGCGGCGTCGTTCGTCGTAATCGGCCTCTTCGTTAACGCCACGCCGGGGAAGTTCAACTACCCCAGGTACAACCTGCTCCGGGCTCCGGTTATCGGTGCGTTGATATCCAGCACAGTGACGCTGAATATCGTCCGCATAATCGCCGTGGGGCTATTTGCGCTCACGCTGGCGACGGCGCTCTTCGGATCGGGCAGGCCACTGGACAATTTCGCGCCCACCTGGGTGTGGATCATTTGGTGGGTGGGGATGGGCTACGTCTCAGCGCTGGTCGGTAATCTTTGGTGGCTCGTAAACCCATGGAAAATCGTGTACGAATGGGTATCCGTGCTCCTGGACCCGGACGGGGAGAGCGACGAGGGGCTCTTCGACTACCCGGAGTGGTTGGACGTATGGCCGGCGTTCGCGCTCTTCTTCGCGTTCGCCTGGCTGGAGAACGTCTACACGAGCTCCGCGCTGCCCTTCAAGCTGGGCGTGCTGATACTTGCGTACTCCGCAATAACCTGGGGCGGCATGGTAGCGTTCGGGAAGCGCCGGTGGCTCACGCATGGCGAGGCGTTCACCGTGCTGTTCGGCTACTTCGCGCGGTTCGCGCCAACCGAGGTCAGAAACACCGACCCGCGCTACTGCGGGAAGTGCTCGCAGGAGTGCAATATCGACCATGAGGGGTGCGTGGACTGCTTCGAGTGCTTCGACCGGGCGCGCGCATCCGACCGGCAACTCAATCTGCGCCCCTACGCGGTGGGCCTGGTGCACTACAAGAGCGTGACGGCCGGCGCGGCGGCTTTTGTCCTGCTCGCGCTGGCGACCGTTACCTACGACGGCCTGTCGGAGACCGGCATCTGGCTGGACTTTCAGAACCTCGTCTACCCGGCGTTCTCCTGGCTCGGCTCAAGCTCCAGACCGGCGATCAACACCTTCGGCCTCATCGCAATCCCTCTGCTCTTCGCCGCGCTCTACGTGCTCTTTTCGCAAGCTATGAAGGCGGCGTCAGGCGACTCCGCGCCGGTGTCCGAGTTCGTCAGGATATTCGTCTTCTCGCTCATACCCATCGCCCTGGCGTACAACATGGCCCACTTCTTTTCGCTGCTGCTGTTCGAGGGGCAGGCCGTCATCCCGCTGGCATCCGACCCGTTCGGGCAGGGGTGGAACCTGTTTGGGACGGCTGACTATCGCATCAAGCGCGGCTTCCTAACAGCCAAAATCGTCTGGTTCGTCTCAATCGGGGCGATCGTTCTGGGCCACATTCTGTCCGTCTTCATCGCACACGTCATATCGCTGAAACGGTTTGCGTCGCGCCAGAGCGCAATGAAGAGCCAGTACCCCATGCTGGCGCTGATAGTGCTATATACGGCCGCCAGCCTCTGGATACTGGCCCAGCCGATAGTGCAGTAGGGCCGGGGCGCTAGCAGAACCCCTGCTGGCCGGAGTAGCAGCGGGTGGGCTTGTAGGCGATGCGGCCTGCGGTGATCGCCGCCGAGACGAGGTCAGCCTCCGCCTGGGACGCCCATGTGGCTACTTTCCCAGGGTTCTCCTTGAAGTAGACCTGCGCGGCGGCCTCGGGGCTGAAGCCGGCGCGGCCCGCGCGGATCAGATCGGAGAGCCGCGTGTGGGACTCGTCGCCGGGGACGAACTTCTGCAGGAACGCCACAACCTCCGGCGCGCGGGTCGCGAGGGCAGTCTGGATGACGATGCGCTTTTCAGGCCGGTCCTCGAACAGTGTGCCGATATCCTTGATCGTTCCGGCTGCAAGCTGCGCGTCGTACCACTCCTTCTCGGTATCCCTCGGGAACTCCGTCACAATGTCCACCGTGCCGTTCAGTAGCCCGGCCTCGTACTCCTCCGGGGTAGACACAACCACGTCCACCGGGTAGGTGAACCCGTGCCGAAGGACGTAACCGGCAAGGGCGTTGCTGAACTTGACGGAGTTCTCTTTCCACTCCGCGAGCTTTATGTACTGCTTGCCCTGGTCAAAGTTGTCCCGCGGGTTGTGGGGCAGGATCGGCGTCGGGGAGCCCTCCGTCGTGACAGGCGTCCTCGTCGGAGGTATCTCGTTTTGAGAGAGCAGGGGGGACGACCGGGGACCGCACGCCACGGCAGCAAACGCGAGTATTGTAAGGGCCAACGCAATTATGGGCGAAAATCTTGATGTCATAAGTCGGCACCTGGAAATGGATATCTTATGCAGCGCCCGCGCGCGTAATGCAATGTTCGACTAGTCATACTATTGTCCGACAGATGCCTTCGGGAAGTCTAGTTTCGTAGCTGTCTCATACGTGACAAGGAGCTAGTGACGAATGAGGCAGAGGTGGCGCCCCGGACAGCCCGGGGCGCCTTTGCACATCGAGGATCAGGAGAGGGCCTTCATCTCGGTGATCAGCTTCACCAGCGATGCCTGGGCGTCGCCGAAGAGCATGACGGAGTTGGGCTTGTAGAATAGATCGTTATCGAGGCCTGCAAAGCCCGGATTCATGCTGCGCTTCATCACGATTACCTGCTTGGCCTTGTCAACGTTCAGCACCGGCATGCCGTAGATCGGGCTGCCAGGGTTATCGCGTGCGGCCGGGTTCACAACGTCGTTCGCGCCGACCACCAGCACTATGTCAGTATCCTCGAACTTGTCGTTGATCTGGTCCAGGTCGTACAGCTTGTCGTACGGCACGTCCGCTTCGGCCAGGAGAACGTTCATATGTCCAGGCATGCGGCCGGCAACCGGGTGTATGGCGTACTTCACGTCCACACCGCGGTTCTCCATCATCGTCGCCAGCTCTTTGATCTGGTGCTGAGCGCGCGCAACTGCGAGGCCGTAACCGGGCACGAAGACCGCCCTCTGGGCATAAGCCAGAGCGATAGCCGCGTCCTCCGGAGTCGCCTCCCGGTAGGCCTTGGGGCCTCCCGCCGCCTGCGCGCCCTTTCCGCCCGTCGCCGCCGCGCCAAACGCTCCGAAGAGCACATTGAGCAGCGAACGGTTCATCGCCTTCGTCATCACCTGGGTGAGGATGATGCCGGACGCGCCTACCAGGGAGCCCGCCACGATAAGGAGGACGTTATTCAGGGCAAAGCCGGCCGCCGCCGCCGCCAGTCCGGAGTAAGAGTTCAACAGGGAGATCACAACGGGCATGTCCGCGCCGCCGATCGGGATCACAAGGAGCACGCCGAGGAGCAGGCACGCGATCGACAGCCCTATGAACAGCGGCACATTGTCCATAATGAGCGCCACGACGGCCATGGCCAGAATGGCGATAGCCACTACGCCGCTCACGACCTTCTGGAACGGGAATTGGACCGGCTTTGTGGAGATAACCTCCTGAAGCTTGCCGAAGGCGATGAGGCTTCCGGAGAGCGTGATCCAGCCGATGATGACGCCGAGGACTATCGAGATCTCGATGTCGATGGGTATGTCTGCGGGCGACTCCGCCAGCTTCATAAACTCGTCGATGGCCACGAGCGCGGAGGCCGCGCCGCCGAAGCCGTTAAATGCGGCAACGAACTGCGGCATCGCAGTCATCTTGACCATCCGGGCCATTACCGCTCCGAGCGCCGTGCCTACCACCAGTCCGGCGATAATCACCGGGAAGGTGACAATCTGGCGGTCCAGCAGTGTGACGACGATTGCCAGGAGCATGCCCGCGGCGGAGACGCGGTTGCCGTTGCGCGCGGTGGCCGCCGAGCCCAGCAGCTTCAGGCCGATGATGAACAGGACGGCCGATACGAGATAGGCGACTTTTATTGCGAATGCTATGTCGAATGAGGAGGTGTTCATGACCGCTTGTTACGAGGTTCCTTTCTAAACATCTGCAACATGCGGTCGGTAACCACGAAGCCGCCGACCACGTTGATCATTGCCAGGACCACTGCGAGGAATCCCAATACCGTCGCCGTTACGCCGCCCTCACGGCCGGCAACAATGAGCGCGCCGAGGATAACGATGCCCGAGACAGCGTTTGCGCCGGACATCAGAGGGGTGTGCAGGGTAGGCGGCACCTTGGTAATGAGGACGTACCCAACGAAAATCGCGAGAACGAAGATGTAGATTTGATCGAGTAGCCCGGAGTCTATCATCGGCTTTGGCGCCTCCAGAGTGACCTAGTTTGCCGTTGGATCAGGACTTCGCCGATGGCTTCAAAAGCGCGGCCGTCGGCTCGTGGGCGATGGCCCCGGCGTGCGTAATGCAGCAGCCCTTGATGATATCGTCCGCGAGGTTGAGCTCCATCAGCCCCTTCTTGACGAACAGTGCGAGCAGGTTGGAGATATTGCGGGCGTACATCTGGCTTGCATGGGTCGAGAGGGAGCTGGCAAGGTTCAGCGGTCCAACGACGGACACGTTGTCCACGACAACGGTCTCGCCCGCCTTCGTCAGCGCGCAGTTGCCGCCCGTCTCAACGGCGATATCTACGATGACCGCTCCCGGCTTCATATCCCGCACCATGTCGGCATCGATCAGGATGGGCGCCTTGCGGCCCGGTATCGCTGCCGTAGTTATAACGAAGTCCATCTCCTTCACCGCGTTGGCGATGAGCTGGCGGGCCTTGTCCTGTGACTCCTTCGAAAGCTCCTTGGCGTAGCCTCCGGCGGTCTCGGTCTGCTCCGTGAGCTGTACTTGAAGGAAGGTGGCGCCAAGGCTCTCCACCTGCTCCTTCACGGCGGGGCGGACATCGCAGGCCGAAACGACCGCTCCGAGCCTGCGTGCGGTGGCGATCGCCTGTAGCCCGGCTACCCCCGCGCCCAGAACAAGGCCCTTGGCCGGGGCGATGGTGCCGGCGGCGGTGACCATCATCGGGAAGAATTTGGCAAGCGACTCTGCAGCGATGAGCGCCGCGCGGTAACCTGCGATAGACGCCATGGAAGACAGTGCGTCCATGCTCTGCGCGCGCGCCGTCCTTGGGATAGTGTCCATGCTGAAGCTGGTGACCTTGCGGGCAGCGAGCTTTTGGACAAGGTCCAGGTTCGTCGCGGGGTAAATAAATGCAATGAGCGCCGTCCCTTCGCGCATCATGTCAAGCTCATGCGCGTTCAGGTGCTTGTTGACCATCGGGCGCTGGACTTTCACAACTAGGTCTGCGCTCTTGTATATCTCCGCGGCGTTGGGCACGATGACCGCGCCGGCATCGGCAAACGCCTTGTCCGGGATTAGCGATTCCGCGCCAGCGCCGGCCTCAACCAGCACGTCGTTACCGGCTGTCTTTAGTTTTCCAATGGACTGTGGTACGAGGGCGACCCTTCTCTCACCGGGTGCGATCTCTCGAGGAACAGCTATTTTCACGACACACTCCTGGAGCATGATGCGAAAGGCGCGAAACGTACCCTATCTTATCACACGGGTTGGACAGCGCTGAACCTGGCGGATCAGGAAGAGCGCACCGCGTAACGCACGATGGTGCGCAGCTTCTCCGGCGCCACGCGGCCCGGGTCGGAGAAGTAAATCTCGTGGTGGGTCCCCGCAATCTCAAGGCCCTGCCGTTCAGCGAAATTCATTATCTCTGCCACGGTCCTTGCCTCCATGTCATAAGGGCCGACATGGAGCATCTGGACCGCGCGGCCCTCTGACAGCGCCTCCAGTTTGACATCGTCAACTGCCGGCGACTTGCCCTTCTCCTTGAGCGCCACGGCGGCCCCCGCCAGGTCGCCAGCCTTGATGAAGTCCGGCGTGCGGATCATGAGCTTCCACTTCCAGTCGTCTGCGGGGAGCTCCCCGCTGGCCTCGTCGTGGGTCCAGTACAGGGCTTCGAGGGCGCTGATTTTGTAGTCCTGTCCGCCGGCCTTTTTTCGGGAGAATTTGATGGTATATGCCATGCCATATAACGCACCGATCCTTTCCTGGAAACCGGGGCCTCCGGGCGCGCCGGAGCCGTCGATTGCCAGGTACACGGCCTGCTCCGGTTCCACGATCACCGGCGTTCGAGACTGCACGTATTCGTACTCGTGGAGCTTCATCAGGTCCAGCTTGTCCATAGGTGTACCCCTGTCCAACTTGCTTGGGGCCGGGCGAACAATACCATTAACTCAAACGGCTGTGAACGTCGCATAAGCAGGTACGCGATTCCTGTGAAGAAGCCGTGAAGTGCCGACAAGGGGGTGACGTTGCTCGGCGTGTAGTATAAGCTTCAATAAGGGGTGGGAGGGGAAGCACAAGGCGGGTCTGAAGCGGCCTGCCCGTCGATGGAGTGTTAAGATGACCGCTGCTGGACGCCTTGTGATAGTCTCCAATCGGCTGCCGTCCTTGCAGCAGCCTTCGGATAGCGGCGACGCCCAGAGTCTGCCGGTGGGCGGCCTGGTGAGCGCCCTCAGCTCCGCGCTGGCGCACAGGAAGGCGCTGTGGGTCGGCTGGAGCGGCGAGGTGTCCGAGAAAGTCGCCTCCATACGCCCAGCGATTTCCGATGCGGGAGGGGTCACCCTCGCCGCCCTCGATCTGTCTCGCGGAGAGATTAACCAGTTCTACAACAACTTCTGCAACCGCACGCTCTGGCCCCTGCTGCACAGCTTCCCGGGCAAAATGGCCGTCAGCCACGAAGCCTACCGGGCCTACCTCAGGGCGAACCGGCACTACGCCGAGGCTGTGGCGGGCATGCTGGACAAGGACGATGTGGTCTGGGTCCATGACTATCATCTCCTGGCGCTGGGTTCCGAATTGCGCAAGCTGGGCTGGACAGGGAAGACTGGCTTCTTCCTGCATACGCCATTCCCGCCGGCGGAGCTATTCGCCGTTCTGCCCTGGGCGCCGCGCATCCTTGAAATGATCATGGACTTCGATCTCTTCGGGCTCCACACCCGGCAGTACGCCCGCAATTTGTACGACGCCCTCTCGGCCGAGCTCCCCGGCGCCGTGATAGGCGACTCGTTCATCTACGGCGAGCGCTCGCTCAACATCCGCGTTTATCCCATCGGTATCGATCCGGCGCCATTCGCGGACCCCGCGTTCGGTTCGACGGCGACCGAGCTGGGCTCATTCCTTAAGCGAGAAGGCAGAAGGCACCACATCGTGCTCGGTGTCGACAGGCTGGACTATACAAAGGGGATTGTTCAGCGACTGCAGACGTTCGAGCACTTGCTGGAGCACTATCCGGCGCTCAGGGGAGAGATAAGCCTCGTGCAGATATCGGCCCCTTCGCGCAGCCGGGTGCCGGAGTATGTGGAAGAGCGACAGCGGGTGGACGAGCTCGTTGGGCGCATCAACGGCCGCTATTCTGAAGGCGAATGGATCCCCATCCGGTACCTTTACAGGTCGTTTCCGCAAGACGAGCTGGTGGGCTTTTACCGGGAGGCGGACGTGTGCCTGATAACGCCGCTGAGGTACGGTATGAACCTGGTGGCCAAGGAGTTCGTGGCGGCGCAGCTTGACGACCCCGGCGTGCTCGTCCTCTCCAAATTCTGCGGCGCGGCGGAGATGATGCAGGACGCCCTCATCGTCAACCCGTATGACATTGAGGGCACCGCCGCAGCAATCTACCGCGCCCTGCGCATGCCGAAGTCGGCCCGCGTGCGCCGGCGGGACGCGCTCATGCAGAACATCAATGCTTTCACTGCGCAGGCGTGGTCGGAGGCGTTTCTGGGCGACCTTGAGGGCGTGTAATTACGTACCTCTTTTCGCGTTGTGCCTGCTACAATGTTGTACCTGTAAGATGGGCCGCTGCCACGCGCCTAACGGGAGACTGAAATGACTGAGATGATGACGGCTGTCCGCAAGATTGGACGCGAAAAGGGGTTCGTTGTCGAGAGGGTGCCGATTCCGAAGGTCGGCTCGCACGATGTCCTTGTTCAAGTAGAGGCGGCCAGCGTTTGCGGCACGGACCTCCACCTCTGGAAGTGGGACGAATGGGCGGCGCAGCGAATCAAGCCGCCGCTGACGGTGGGACACGAGTTCGCGGGCACTGTCGTTGAAGTAGGTGAGTCGGTGGAGCACGCCAAGGTTGGCGATTACGTCTCCGCCGAGAGCCACGTAACATGCGGCATGTGCTTCCAGTGCCGGACCGGCCAGGCCCACATGTGCCCGCAGACGAAGATCCTCGGCATCGACCGGGACGGCGCGTTCGCCGAGTACATCTCCATCCCGGAGAAGGTGGTCTGGCAGAACGACCGGAGCAAGCTTCCGCCGGAGATCGCCACGCTCCAGGAGCCGTTCGGGAACGCCGTCTTCTCCACGCTTGCGCACGATCTGGCCGGTCAGAGCGTTGCAGTGCTCGGCTGCGGCCCCGTCGGACTCTTCTCGATCAGCATCGCAAAGGCCTCTGGCGCTTCCAACGTTCTGGCTACGGACATTAACGACTACAGGCTCGGCCTGGCAAAGACCCTGGGCGCCAAGACCTTCAATCCACGAAACAACCCCACGAAGATGGAGACCTGGAAGTGGCTCGTCCAGGCCAACGAAGGGTTCGGGGTCGACATCGTTCTGGAGATGAGCGGCGCGCCCCTGGCCATCGACGACGCCTTCAAGGCGGTCCGCAACGGAGGTCGCGTGACGCTGTTCGGCATACCCTCAGCGCCCGTGAAGATCGACGTTGCGGAGAGCATGATCTTCAAAAACCTTACAGTGCTGGCCCTGAATGGCCGGCGCATCTTTGACACCTGGTACCGGACGCGGTGGCTGCTGGAGAGCGGTGTGGTAGACCTGCGGCCGCTTATTACGCACCAGATGGGCCTTGAGGATGTCAACAAGGCCGCCGGCCTGCTGGACGGAGGCGAGGCCTGCAAGATAATCCTGCGTCCCAAGCCGGACGGCAAAAAAGTGAGCGGCAGCACCAGCGGAACGTCAGACACCGATGCGAACGTCCGCGGTCACCTGATGCACCGGTAAGGTAAACGAGGCGTGGCGTCGTCGCAGCGGCGCCCCGCGTTCTACTGGTCTCATTTGCCGCCGGTGGGCATGAAACGCAGGACAAATAAGGTAAGGGCGGTAGACACAATCGCGATGAGATACAGCCCGGCCCCGGATGCCATGCCGATGGCCGCGGCGGTCCAAATGGTTGCAGCCGTTGTCAGGCCTTTGACATTGGCCCCTTCGCGAAGAATGGTCCCGGCCCCAAGAAAGCCGATGCCGGTAACGATCTGGGCGGCGACGCGGGCGTTGTCCCACCCGGCGGCGAAGCCGAATATGGAGACGATCGTAAAAAGAGCTGCTCCCATGCACACAAGCGTCTGGGTCCGCAGCCCCGCCGGCTTCCGGGCGCCCTCGCGCTCCCATCCGATCGCAATGCCCAACGACAGCGCCAGCGCCATTCTGGCGGCCAGTGTAATTTCCTGCTCCATCGTCAGCCTGAAAATGCTCTCCATGAGACCATTATCGCGGGCTGAAAGCGAATCCATGTGAAAGAAATGCGGAGTCCAATGCCCCCGGTTGAACTACTCCAAATGATCGGCAACACGCCGCTCGTCAGGCTCAAGCGCCTTTCTCCCAGGCGGGGAGTCAGCGTTTACGCCAAGCTTGAAGGACAGAACCCGTCCGGGAGCATCAAGGACAGGGTCGTCCTGGGGATGATCCGGGCGGCCGAGCACCGTGGCGACCTCCGGCCCGGTATGACCATCGTAGAGGCGAGCAGCGGGAACACCGCAATCGCGCTGGCGATGATCGGCAAGCAGATGGGCTATTCGGCAAGCGTCGTGGTCCCGAAGGACGCCGCCCCGAACATCGGCGACATACTGAACGCGTACGGCGCGGAGGTCGTCTGGTGCGAGTCGCGGGGCGGCATGAAGGGCGCAATTGAGCAGGCGAGGGAAATGGGCGCCAGGGCCGGATGCTACTACCTTGGCCAGTTTGTGGACCAGGTGAACATCCAGACTCACTACGAGTGCACGGGCAAAGAGATAGCCGAGGCGCTGGACCGCATAGACGTATTCGTCGCGGGGATCGGCACCAGCGGGACAATTATGGGAGTGGGCCGGCGGCTGCGCGAGAAGTTTCCACAAGTCAGGATCATTGGCGTTGAGCCGCAAATGGGCGAGCGGCTACAAGGTCTTAGGAACATCTCTGAGGGGTATATGCCCTCGCTGCTGGACATGGACATGCTCTCCGGCAGGTTCCTCCTGGACAGCGCGAGCGCCATCCGGGCCACCCATAGAATCATCCAGTCCGAAGGAATCCTCGCAGGCGTCTCAGCGGGCGCGACAGTTCACGTGGCTATGCGCCTGGCAGAAAAAATGGATGAGGGAAACATCGTCGTCATGTTTTCCGACGGAGCGTGGAAGTACCTCCCCGCGCGCCCGTGGGACGCGGCGGCGCGCGGAGACGAACAACTGGACGAAACGTACTGGTGGTAACCAGCGGGCCTACGACGGGACGATCAGTACGGCATCACCTGTGTGCCTGACGACGCTCTCCGCAACGCTGCCCAGTATCCACTTGGTCAGTCCGGAACGTCCGTCCGTGGTCATGACGATAATCTCGTCCCGGGTCTCCCGCGCATAATCGACCAGTGTGCCTGAGGGATGTCCCAGGAACACCTTCCAGTTCACCTTGAGCCCTCTTTCCGCCACCCGTTTTGCGACCTCAGCCAGGTACGCCTTTGCCTCCCCCTGCAGCACTTCGTCAAAATACACCGGCGGCGAATAGACCGTGCCCATATATGGGGAGGCCCCGATCCGAACGATCCTGACGAGCTCTAGCTCCAGGGACATACGCCCCGCAATCTCCTCACCAAATGGGAGTGCGCGCTCTGCAAGCTCCGAACCGTCCAGCGGCACAATGACTTTTGAAATCTCGGCCCGCCTGAGGTTCTGAGCCGAGTCGCTCTCCCTCGGGTTAATGGTGAGAACGGGGACACTGGCGGAGTGGAGCACTTTGTCCGTCACGGAGCCCAGCACACCCCGGCCGAGCATATTTCGCCCGTGAGTAGCCATCGCGATTATGTCGCACCTCTCCGCCTCAGCCACGCGCACGATCTCCTCGGCCGCGATGCCGGTCGATATGGAAAAGGCAGCGCTCACCCCGTGATCAACCAGGCGCTTCGTCAACGCCGTCAGCCGCTCCTTCGCCGCGGTTGAAAGGGCCGCGCCGATTCCCCCGTTGCCTGTTTCTCCCTGCCTTCCCGCCGCCGGCGCGGCGTCATCCGGGTCTATCACAGTGAGCAACATAACCCTGCTTCCAAGGGACGCCGCGAACCGCTCCACATATGGCAAAATGGCCTCCGCCAGTTCGGAGCCGTCCAGGGGTACAAGGACCTTGTTAAACATGGCTGACCTTTCGCCGGCAGGTGTTGGGAGCGTCCGGCTCCAGAATCATATTCCTGTGGGCGTTCGCCCGCAATCCACGAATCCGTTTTACGTATGGCTATCATTTCGTATGTGGACAGGAGGAAAATAGAAGACGGGGTAATCGTCGAGGGGTTGAAAAAGACAAACGTTCGCTCAGGAGCGGGATGTGACCTCAGCATTGCAGTTGGAGAACGTCAGCAAGACCTACGGCAAGAGACGCGTGGTGGACGGCGTGTCAATGGAAGTCTCGCGGGGAGAGGTATTCGGACTGCTGGGGCCGAACGGCTCCGGCAAGACCACATCTATCAGAATGGCGCTGGACATCATCAAGCCCGACTCAGGCACCGTGAGCCTCCTTGGCGATATGCCACTGCGTGACGCGCTCTCACGGGTGGGTTATTTGCCGGAGGAGCGCGGTCTTTACCAGCGATCAAAGGTCACTGAGATCCTCTCGTTCCTGGGTAGACTCAAGCGAATGGAGCCGTCAAAGGCGGCCGCCCGTGCTGCGGAGATGCTCCAACGAGTGGGACTGTATGAGCACCGCGACAAAAAGGTGAACGCCCTTTCACGAGGCATGAACCAGCTTGTACAGTTCGCCGGCGCTCTCATTCACGAGCCGGATCTCATAGTCCTCGACGAGCCGTTCTCAGGCCTGGACCCACTGAATGTGAAGCTTATGAAAGAGATAATCGGCGAACAGAAGGCCCGTGGGGCGGCCGTCATTTTCAGCACCCACCAGATGGCGGACGTTGAAGAGCTTTGCCAACGTGTGTTCCTCATTTCCGACGGCAAACGGCTTCTCTACGGGGACCTGATGGAGATAAAGAGGGCTCGTGGGAAGAGGAATGTCCGCGTCTCCGCGCCCAGCGTCCTCGAGTCCATACCCGGGGTTTCTCGAGCCGAGCGTCGGAACGGCTTTATGGAGTACGTCCTGGGCGAATCACTGAAACCTGAGCACGTGTTAAGGGCCTACCTGGACGCAGGCCTGCCCGTGGACCGTTACGAGGTTGCGCTGCCCACACTGAATGAGATCTTCATCGAGGAGGTGAGCCGTGCCCGCGCCTCGAGGTGAGATGACAGTGATCTTCATAGAGGAAATCAGGAGGACCGTCCGGAGGACCTCGTACGTCCTGATCCTCCTGTCCGTCCCGGTTCTGCTACTGGCGCTACTGGCAATCGTTCCGGCAGTGAAGGCGTTCACCGAACGCGAAGGCGCTGCGGAACAGCCAAGGCCGGCGGCCATCGTTAGCCTTGCCCCGGAAGTGCCGCTCGCGGGCGAAGGCCCTGCGGGATATGTGTACCTTTCATCGCGGGCGGAAGGGATCGATCGTCTCGTCAAAGGGGAGATTCGCGACTTGTTCGTTGTTCCGGAAGACTACGTCTCGTCCGGCCGCGTAGAGTGGGTCAGGAAAGGCGGCAGCTTGCTTGCCGGTTTCGACCCAGGCCCGGACGCTGCAACAGGCGCGACAGTGGAAGCGGTACTGCGGTCGTCGCTGGCGGCACAGTCCCTGTCCCGGGAGGTGCTGGGAAGGGCTCTCTCTCCCGCGGCGTTCAGTATGGTACGAGTAGACGAGAACGGCAGTCCCATTCCGGCGGATGGTGCGGACGACCTGGCGAAGTTCTTTACGTCCTTCATCGGCGGGATGCTGCTGATATTCTCGATCATCGCGGGCGGGAGCAGCCTGCTCCAGAGCGTTGCTGAGGAGAAAGAGAACCGCATGGTCGAGGTCCTCCTGACATCGGCACGGCCGTTCACCATCATGGCAGGCAAAGTCCTGGCAATCGGACTCTCCGGCCTCTTCATGATGGCCGTCTGGGTAGGCTCCATCCTCGCCATTCTACCCCGGGTATTCGAGCTCATCCCCGGTTCGCCGACCGTGCCGATAGACGCCGGGACCGCCGCATGGGTGCTGGCATTTTATGTCGCCGGGTACTTCATCAGCGGCATACTCCTCGCGGCCATGGGCGCGGCGACGACCGGCGTCAAGGAAGCCAACCAGATGTCCACGATTGTCATTCTTCCGATGGTTGCCCCCATGTGGTTCCTGGCGCCCATCGTAAGCGAGCCGAACGGGGTGCTGGCCAGAGCGCTGTCCTTCTTCCCTATGACTGCGCCCATGACTGCAATGCTGAGGCTGGCCGCTGAGCCGCCTTCCGTGCTCGAATTGGGCGCAAGTCTAGCGATAATGGTCGTCTCAAGCATCGGTCTGCTCTGGCTGGCGGCGCGGATTTTCCGTGCCGGCATCCTGATGTACGGGCAGCGAATGACCCTGAGGCGTTTCACCAGAGCACTCAAAGAGGCAGGGTAGGGCAGCCATGGCAAACAGGTTGCATGAGTTCACAACAATCTGTATTGAAGAGGTCCGCCGAAACTCCCGGAGGGTGTGGTATCGCATTTCGACTCTGTTCGTTCCGGTCGCGCTCCTCCTGGCAGTCATGCTGACCCCAATAGTGAAAGAGTTGCTCCAGGACGATGGCAGTCCGCAGGGGGGGCAGGTCGCCGCGGACGTAGGGCTGGTTGACCTGGCGGGCGTCGTGCGCCCGGCCCAGGCCGCCGCCGAGAAGGTACGTCTTTTCGAGTCCAGAGACTCCGGAGTAGCCGCCATGGTGCAAAAGGAGATAACTTACCTCTTCGTCGTGGCGGACGACTATCTTCTTTCAGGAGGAATAGAGTGGGTCCACATGAGCGCCGGAATCTCCGCCGGCTTTGCCAGCGAGTCACTCGGCCCGCGCATAGAGCGGCTACTTCGGAGCAGCCTCATTGAAGGCGCGCTGCCGCCGCCGCTGGAGACGCGCTTCCTCCAGCCCGCGCTCTACGACGCCCGACAGATCGGCGACGACGGGAACGTCAACGAGTCTGGAAGAGAGACAGGTTTTATCTCTGTCTCTTACATCTTCACGATACTGCTCATGTTCGCGATGTTCACCGGCGGGAACTTCTCGATGGAGAGTGTGTCGGACGAGAAACAGAACCGGATGATGGAGATTCTGGTGACGTCCGTTTCCCCACTGTGGATGATGGCAGGCAAGGTGGCGGGCAATGGCATCCTTGGCCTGGTGCAGGTTGTAGCGTGGGGGGCATCGATGGCCTTCCTTGGTCCGCGTGTCCTGAGCAATCTGCCGGACCTTACGCAGGTTCAGATCGACCCCGCAATTCTCATTTGGCTCGTGGCGTTCTTTATCGCCGGCTACTTTGTGATGGCGGTAGTGATGGCAGGGATTGGGGCGGCGACAACCTCCTACAAGGAGAGCTCCCAGATGTCTGTGCTCATCACTATTCCTGCCGTTTCTCCACTATGGTTCTTCCCTGCGATCTCTGGTGACCCTTTTGGCCCGCTCGCCCGGGCGCTCTCCTTCTTCCCTGTGACGGCCCCCATGACTATGATGCTTCGAATGGGCGCCGCTGACATACCTGTGTGGGAGGTGCTGGTCAGCCTGGCCGTGACCATCGCCGGCGGAATGGTGCTGCTGTGGTTATCCGCGCGGGTCTTCAGGGCGGGCCTTTTGATGTACGGTCAGAAGATGTCGCTCGGAAAGGTCTTCAAAGCGTTGCGACAGGCCTCTTAGTTGTGTGGGAGGGTTGGGATGGACGAGCGTCTCCGGCAAGTTATTCAAATTGAGACCGAGATTTTCATTATTACCATCTAAGCATGTTTGGCCCAAATCTCCACATTCAGGACGGCAATTTGGGATTTGATACGCTCATCTCTTTCGATCAGTACAATCTCGAGCGCGTGCACGCCCTTCGCGGCCATTGCAGGCTCCAGCTTCCAGACAAGCCAGCTGCTCTCGGTCACGTCCGAAGGGTTGCCGGCGTCTACAGCGGCCGTGTTTGTGATTTGTGGCTCCGGTAGATCGCGCCCATCCAGCACCACGCGGACGCGGTCGGCCGGGCTGAAGTGGTCCAGCTCAACGTGGAGCTCAAAGGCAACCGAGCCTGGCGGTCGGTCGTCGTGCACGGCAAGATGGAACGTGGGGCCAGTGCCCGTCAGTGTGCGGTATAGCTTCACCGGCACCTCTCCGGCCAGGCGGTCGTCCCTCTCCGCCCCGTAGCGCGGCTCCGACTTCGGGCGCTCTAGGCGCTTGAGCGAGGAGTAGACCTTGTCCACGCCCTCCAGCGTTTTCGGTGAGCCAATCGTCGTGAGCAGCGGCCTGTGGGACGAAACGGTCCCGTGCCAGTTGAAGATGTGGATGCCGTCAGCACCGCGACGATAGTACCCGTAGGCGAGTCCCCTGAACCATGCCTCTCTCCACTTCTTCGCCGGGACGAGCCGGCCTGTCCCACCCTCCCCGTGGCTGTCAAAACCGGGGTAGAGCTTGATTGGGGCGTCGCCGATCAGGCGTCGATAGCCTTCGACGTCCACCCCGGGGTCCGTTCCGGAGTTGGCGTTCGTGGCAATAATGTCGCATAGCCCGTCTCGTATTCACGTTTCCAGGTCGTAGCCAATCTTGTGGCAGGTCTCCAGGGTCGCTCCCACGCGGACAAGCACATAGAAGGGCCTGCCGCGTTCCTGTGCGATCCTGTCCGTTAGCGACCGTACTCCGCGCTGAAGGTCCGTGAGCGTATACATAAGGCGGTACGCGTCGTGCTCTGGCAGGTGAAACGCGTGGCGCTGCCAGTCGATCTCGATGCCATCCCAATCGGCGAGTCGGCAGGTCTCCTCTATGTAGGTGAGGCGCATTTGCCGGACTTCCGGGATGGCGAGGTTCCAGGAAGTCGATGCCCACCGCGGCGCCTGGTCGGCCCCCAGCAGCCATTCGGGATGGCCCTTTCGGACGCTGGTCAGGGCGTGGCGCGAGACGCTGGTGATGGTCTCCGGCGTAAGCGGTGGCGCCGTGCGGGTCTTATCCGACCAGAAGTGGTTGTCGTTCATGCGCACGGCTGCGTAGACGTGCATGCCAAGCTCGCGGCCGCCCCTCACGATTGCGCCGTACGGGTTTTCGCCGCGATCGTACATTCCCCAGAGACCCTCTACCCGGCGAGTGTGCTCCACGTCATCGTAACGCCGTCCTTCGCCGCTCCCATACAGGGGCAGTTGCTTCGATGGCCACCGCGCCTCCTCCGCGCCAACGCACCAGGTCATGGCGCCCACCTGCGTGTCCTTTATGGGTGCATAGATTAGATCTACAAGCTGCTGCGCCGTTTGAGGGTACTCGGAGTAACCGTGAGGCGTCCCGTCCCAGTTGTAGATAATCCCGTAGTCCGGCGGCGGCGTGCGGGCCATGTTGAGCTCCCTTGGCTGAATGGCGATGTTATACCACTTTTGCACCGATGGTAACAGCCCGAGCTTCCGATGTATGCTGTAGGCCGACCAATTTTACAGGAGTTGTCAGCAATGCTACTCGAAGGTAAGAAAGCACTCATTACTGGCTCCCGCCGCGGCATCGGCCGGGCAATGGCCTACGCGCTTGCGGCGGAAGGCGCGGATATCGGCATCAACGACGTTGAATTCGATGACAATGCCGCCGAGACCATAAGGACTATTGAGGGAATGGGCAGGATGGCCAGCTGGCACCTGGCGAACGTGGGCAAAGGCGCGGAGATCAACCGGATGATCGACGAATTCCTGGAGAAACATGGCCGGATCGACATCATGATCAACAATGCGGCGAAGAGTAAGAAGCAGCACTTCCTTGCCATCACGGAAGAGGACTGGGACACGGAGCTGGACGTGCAGTTAAAGGGCTACTTCATTGCGTCGCAGCGCGCGGCGAGGGAGATGGTCAAGAGCGGCAAGGGCGGGAGAATTATCTGCATCGGCAGCGTCATGGGGCTGCGCGCGTGGCCCCACAGCCTTGTCTACGGCGTTTGCAAGTCCGCCCTGACCCACATGGTGCAGTCCATGGCCGTGGACATGTCAGGGTACAACATCTCGGTCAACTGCATTGCGCCGGGGTATATCGACTCCCGCGTCCTTCCGCCGGAGCTTGAGCACATGCGCGGCGGGCCGGGTTATGCCGACTACTCCGTGCAGCGCCTCCCGTCGCGGCGCGGCGGCGTGCCTGAGGACATCGCGGGCGCGGCGGTCTTCCTTACCTCTCGCCTGGGGGAGTACGTGAACGGTCAAACGATCGTAGTGGACGGCGGCTTCCTGCCGTTGCCCGGCACCTGGGGCACGTGGGACTGGTAGGGGTCGCCTTATTCTATTGTGTGCGTTATAATAAGTGCTGGTGGAGCGTCGGTTGACCATGCGACAGTATGTCGACTTTGCGGGTTTGAAAATACTGATGACCGACGAGGCCGAGGCACATCTAAGGAACAGTCATCCTCAGGACGTTACGTATATAGATCTTGTTGGGGACGTCCTGGGCAAGCCAGACCTGGTTTTGCCAGATCCGAGGCCGAATGTGGTCCGATACTACGGCAGGGTCGATTCCAGCGGAAAACTTCTCCGAGTGGTTGTGAAGCGACTGCCGGAGGTAGCTTACATCGTTACCGTCTTCTCTACGTATCGGGCAAGATAATAACGAGGTGGTGGATGGAAAAGAAGGACGTTCGTGTCTGGTATCACCCTGAGCTGGACACCCTGGAAGTGCGATGGAGTGACAAAGATGGCGCTTACGCCAGTACTGCGGACGAGCGCGTTATGGAGTACGTCACCGACTCAGGTGAATCGTTGGGATTCATGATTGAAGGCGTTGGAGACATCGGCCAGTACGAGACGGTGTCGTTCCAGGTTGGCGCGAACACCAGCCCCCGCCTTGAGAACACGACGGTCGCCCACGCAGCCGAGATACTGAATGTAACGGAAGGCCGTGTCCGCCAGCTTTGTGCCGCGAGGAGGATCAAGGGCGCCTACAGGGCAGGTCGCGATTGGCTAATACCGTTGCCAATAGAAATGACACCAGGGGCGCGCGGCCGCGAAGGTGTTGCCGGTAAGAGACACGGTCCATCCAAGGCTAGTGCGTCGTAGCGAAGGGCCTAACCACCCTTCTTCATCGCCGCGATGCCTTCCATGTACTTGTCATGGCCATAGACTTCCTTCTTGTAGTTCCAGCGGCCGAACTCCGGGTACATCTTGAGGCTGCGGTCCTGCAGAGACAGCCTCACGGGTGCATTGCCGCGGCGCGCGGACTCGCGTAGCGCTATCGCAAGCTCGTACGCATTGCGCAGGCTTTCACCGGTGCTCAGGTTTAGCGGCGAGCCCGTGTCGAGATGGTCGATCAGTGTATTCACGCTGTGCTGCGTGCCCGGGGAAGGCACGCGCCAACCGTCCTGGTCAAAGTTATTGTTGTCCTTCTGCCGGAAGTCGGTAAACAGGTCCGGCACTTCCTTCAGCACGCCGCCTTCCAGCTTCTGGAGGTGGAGCCCCTTGATATCGTTGTAGAAGACGCCCTTGCTGCCGATTACCTCGATGGCGCCGGTCACGCCGGCGTGGCGCGGGCTGTGCTTCCCTAGTGAGAATGCTTCAAGGCCGTTCTTGAACCGGATATAGCCGCCCAGGCCGCCAAAGCCGGGCTTGCCGTTCCATGTATCCTCGTGGTCGCTCATCGGGTCGCCGGACGCCCAGCCCGTCACCCATTCGACATCCGAATCGAGGGCGAAATGGCGGGCCATTGCCAGGCCGTGGCAGCCGCCCTGTCCGTTCGGCTCGGGGATGGTAATGCTCTGGACCTCTCCTATCTCTCCAGCCTCGATCAACTGCTTGGCCTTCCAGTATTCGGGGTAGTTGCGCGGGACTATGCCACCGGCCAATGGGATACCGCGGGACTTGCACTCGGCGACCATGCGGTCGGCGTCCTCTAGAGTGCCTGCGAAAGGCTTCTCGCAGAAGACGGCCTTCACGCCCGCCTTCGCGGCTGCGACGACTGCGCCCGCATTCGCCCGCACGGGCAGAATGGGGAGGGCGATGTCTATTTTATCCTTCTTGAATAGCTCGTCGTACGACGAGTACCCGGCGCACTTGAACCATCTTGTCGCCACAGCGAGGTTCTCGGGGTCCGTGTCCGCAATTGCAACAACCTCGCACCTGGGGTGCATGGCGTAGGCGCGGGCGTGCTGGATGCCCATGTGGCCGGCGCCAATCAGGGCCACTCGGTATTTGGGGCTCGATTTCGTCGCCATTTGACTCCTGTCCGTGTGCTATTTTGCCGGGGCGTCTATCTTCCGGGACATGATGTCCTTCATGTACTCTTCGCGCCCGTAAACATACTTCTTGAACTCCCAACGGGCCGTCACAGGGAACATGACCAGGCTGCGGTCCTCCAGCGGGAATTTTACCGGCGCGTGGCCCCTCCGATGCGACTCGCGCATGCCGATGCAGATCTCCAGGGCCTTGCGCAGGCTCTGGCCAGTGCTCATCCGGACTGGCTTGCCGGTATCGACAGCCTCAACGAGCGCGGCCACGCTCGCCAGCATACCGGGGGTGCAGTTCGCCCAGCCCTCTTCGTCGTACGACCGGCCCTTCAGGTTTCTATGGTCCTCAAAGACACCGGGCTGGTACTTCAGGTCCGCCAGAGTGCCCGGTTTGTAGTCGGCCTGAGCTTTGGCAATGTGCAGACCCTTGGAATCGCTCCAGATCACGCCCTTCGTGCCGATTACCTCGATGCCCTGGCCCTGCTCGCCGGCCTTGGACTTTACGCTCTCGCGGCGATGGCTGAAGAGCTCCACGCCGTTCTTGAATTTGACGAAGCCGCCGATGCCCTTCAGGTCGCCGTCTCCGTCTCCGTCGCTCATCGGGTCGCCGCCCACCCAGCCGGTGCACCACTCGGGATCGATGTCGTTGTTGAACATGAGCGCGAGGTTGAGGTTGTGGCACCCACCCTGGCCGTTGGGGTCGTAGATGTTGATGCTCTGGACATTGCCGATCTCGCCGGCGTTCACAAGGTCCTTGGCCTTCTGGTATTCGGGGTAGTTTCTGGGAATAACGCCCGCACCGAAGATAACGCCGTTCTTCTCACACTCGGCCACCATGCGGTCCGCGTCGGAGAGGCGGGCGGTCATCGGCTTATCGCAGAAGACTGCCTTGACGCCGGCCCTGGCCGAAGCGACCACTGCGTCGGCGTTGGCCTTCACAGGCAACACGGGGCCGACGATATCCAGCTTTTCCTTCCGGAACATTTCGTCATACGTGCTGTAGCCGGCGCATTCGAATCGCCGAGTGAAGATGTCAAGGTTCTCCTGGTCGGTGTCGGCCACGGCCACTACCTCGCACAGCGGATGCAGGTCG
This sequence comes from SAR202 cluster bacterium, assembly GCA_016872355.1. Classification (NCBI taxonomy): domain Bacteria; kingdom Bacillati; phylum Chloroflexota; class Dehalococcoidia; species SAR202 cluster bacterium. Next base: position 70,687 of record VGZY01000006.1, read on the forward strand.
TACGCCCGCGCGTGGTGCGTGCCCATGCGGCCGCCGCCGATGATGGCGACCCTGTACTTCGCCGATTTGTTCTTGATCGTAAGCACCTCTCAGGCTGTTGCTCTGGCCTTCTTCTTCGGTCCTGGCTTCTTGGCAGGTCTGGTAGGGGAGCCGACCCGCTCGCCCATTTGCGTGACGAACTGGCGAGCGAGGTCGATCACATCGTCGGAAAGGGTCATGTGGTTGCGTCCCTGGTGCAGGGCGTAAGCGAACGGCGCCTTGACGCGGTTCAAGGCGTCTTCCATCTCCATCGCCTGCTGGATGGGGACTACGGGATCGTCGTCAGAGTGTATCATGAACAGCGGCCTGGTAGCCGCTGAGACGTGCCGCACAGGGGAGGCGTAGTCGAGCGAAATCTCCCAGCGCCGACCCGCCGGCATCCAGCCCGCGGCCCACGGCAGGGACCTGAGCTCGTAGGCCCCGGAGATACTGGCCGCGCCGGCGAACGAGTCGGGAAGCGACTCCCATCCCCCGGTCTTCTCGAAATCGCCGTTACCGAGTGTTGCCACCAGGGAAACGAGGTGGCCGCCGGCCTCGTGCCCGATAAGGAATATGCGGGAGGTATCGAGCGCGTAGACTGCTGCGTGGGCGTGCGCCCATCGCAAGGCGCACATGAGGTCCTGATAGCATGCCGGGGCAGGGGAGCCGGTCGCGAGGCGGTAATCGATGCGCATGGCGAAGAAGCCGAGGGAAGCCCATTGCTCCACGTCAATGGCGCTGCCGTCCAGGCGGCTGCCGGAGACCCATTTTCCGCCGTGAACGGAGATGACTCTACGGGATGAGGGCCGGGCCGGTCGGGTGCTGCGACATCAGCTATGAGCCCTGCGCCGTGCACGTATCCGTAGACTAGACTTGGCGTATAGAGAGATGGCTGCATGGGGACTCTCGAAAGCGGCCGGGCAAAGTGAAGGGCCTCTGGGAACACCAGAGGCCCTTAATATATCACCACATAACGCCGATTACTAACCGCCGCTGCCGGCGAGTTGCTCGGAAATCTCCTTGACCCTTGCCTTCACGGCTTCTATGCGGGCGTTAACAAAATCCGGCTGAAGGCCAAGCTGGATTGCTGTCTGGGCGTCCCTGTCCGCCTGGGTGTTGCGGCCTGTGGCCGCGTATGCCATGGCGCGGCTAACGTACGCGTTAGCCATATCCGGCGCAAGCTTGATCGCTTCGTTGAAGTGGCCAAGCGCCTGTGGGAACTGGTCGAGCTTCAGGTACATGCTGCCCCGGTTGTAGTAGGTCTCCGCCGACTTCGGGTTGAGGCGGAGGGCCTCGCCGAAGTCCTCGACCGCCGCGGCGTAGTCGCCAATGCTGTCATAGGCAGTACCGCGATTCAGGTAACCGGCCGGGTTGGTCGGCGCCAGTCGGATAGCCTGATCAAAGTCCAGGAGGGCCATAGCTGGCACCCCGGCCATCATAAAGGCCTTTGCGCGCTGGGAATAGTACTCTGCGTTGTTGGGGTCGAGGCTGATCGCTTTTTCGTAGTCCGGCATCGCCATCGCGCCCGCGCCGACATCCATAAAGACGTTGCCGCGCTCCTTATAAGCGTCGGCAAATTCGGGGTTGAATTTGATCGCGCCTGACAATTTGTCGAGCGCCTGCTCGAGGCGTCCCTGCTGGCGCAGGAGGAGCCCTTGCTCGTACGCCTTCTGGGCGGCCTCGAGGTCAACCGCGCCGGCCGGCGTTGCACCGTTCTTCTCGCAGGCCGTCGCCGAAAGCGATAAGGCGGCCAACAAGACGACAATCAATATGGCTAAAGTTCTTTGCATACGAGAATCACCTGGATGTTAGCTGGCGGCATCCCGCCGCCATCTAATGAACACTACGTTTACGGCCCGCCGTCGGTTCTCTTCGAGTGTATTATTCCGTAGCGCACGCGTCAAATAAGACAGCTACTGGAATGGCGACGGAATCGCATCACCATGCCACGGGAACGCGTACGATGGCTTTGCGCTGTGTCGCTTCAGGCCGGCCTCCACCCGTATTGCTGTGGAGGGCGGAAGCTGGACGGAGAAGTACTTCGAGTCCACCGGCACGACGCTTACACTATCTGAAACGCCCTCGCCATGCCGAAGGTTTGTAAAACGGTGCTCACAGAAAGCTCCGGCCTGCACGATAACGCTGCGCGACGCGGTCGGGCTCGTGTTGACAAGCTGAAGGCCCACAACGTCCGGGCCCAGCTTGTCAACCAGCGCGGCCACGTCCTCCGGCAGTCCCGGGCGCTGGCGGTCCTGGTCGTGGTAGCGCACCGTGGCCCGCAGCAGTCCGCCGTTATATATGGCCTGTGGGGTTCCGGTCGTGACCATGGTGAGGCCCTTGGTGAAGACCGGGTTCTGAGAACTGTCGTTCTTCGCGATCTGCGTATCCACATCGGAATTGTCGTTGCGGATGTAGTTCGTCGCCTTCAAAGCCATCTCCAGATCGGAAGCAAGCATCTTCTCCGGCCACGTGGGGTTCAGTCCATCGTAGTACTGGAACCGCGCTCTCTCGCACTGACCGCCGCCCTTCTCGTGCTCTGGCGGCTGGCTGTTCCAATCTATTCGGACGTCGCCTGCGCGGACGGCCTTGCAGAAGTCGTAGTCTTCTTTGGACATTGTCGCGTGATACAGGTGCGCGACCTCCTGGAATCGCATGGGGTACAGCTCGTTTGAGAAGTAGTAGTTCTGCCAGCCCTTCGAGCCGTAGACGGTATAAATGACGTGCTGGCCATCCTTGTCCTTGTGGCCGTTGTTGAAGAGCGTCTTCACGAGGGAGCGCAGTATCTCCGTGTAGCCGTAGTAGCCTGACAGGAGCAAGGCGCACTCAGCGGCGATAGTGGCGGAGTGGAGCATGTTGCTGGCGCCCTGGTAGTGGCTCCAGCCATAGATGCCGCCCCAGAACTGGCCGTTCCGGTGCTCGCCGATTTTGCCGGTGAGGCCGAGGTTGTCGGGGAGGATGCCGTTGTTCTGGCGTGTGCGGTCGATCCACATCTGCGTGTAGTCCAGTACCCACTGCTTGTACTTGTCGTCGCCTGTGTACAGGTACGCGTTAGTGACCAGCGCAGTCGCGGCAAGGTTGTTGGAGCTGTCTCCGTTCAGGAGTATGTGGTCTATCAGCTTCATCACTTCTGCCCGACGCTCGGGAGTTTCAAACCATTCAAGCTCCAGGTTCGGCATGATGGGATCGAGGCTGGCGTATTTGTATATGCCCTGCTTGTATTGGCCTCCACCGACGGCGCGCTCGATTAGCCATTCCTCCACCCATTGCTCGGATGCCTTTAGATACGGCCCCTGGCTGCTGCAGAAGATTGAGCGGAGCACCCCGTGCTTTTTGTCGTAGTTAGGCGCCTGAGGGTCATCCCCCGTGAACATCGCGGCGAAGCGCTTCGCCCTCCGAACGTTCTCTGAGATAGTTGGGTCCGCTACGCCGAAGTCATAGAAGGCCATATTGCCTTCGCCCATGTGGTGCCATTCGCAGCCCAGCGGTTTGGCGTAGTTGTAGTACTCGTTGTGTATCTGCGGCCGCATCTCGCCGTAGGACTTGCCGTGGTAGTAGTTGTAGTGCTTCTTGCGGTTGAGGTGGCTGTCGTCGCAGAACCGCGTCGTGGCGTTCCATTCCTGCAGGGCGAGGTCCAGAATGCGCGAGCTGCCGCCAAGCGCGTAGAAGAGCCCCCAGTTGTAGCACATCTCGTAGTGGTCATCCACGTCGTCGGCATAGAGCCAGTTACCGGGCCGCTCGGTGTACTTGTCCACCATCATCGGCGCGGCCTCTTCCATCGTGCGGATAAGCTCGCGCTCCAGTAGCGCCCAGCCGGGCGGGGGAGCGATCTTCGTGGCCTTTAGAGTGGCCATCTGTGGCATGGAGACGCGTGTCTTTGCGGGCATTCGGTACCTCGGTGAAATTCGATCGGCCAGGCAAGCCGCCCTACGCTATATTCGAAAAGGGTCTGGGTAGAATAGGGAGTGGATGTCAGGAAACCGGCAACATCCGGGTACGGATACGGTTGTCTTCGATCGAAATGATCGCTCCTGCGTCTATTGCGTCCTCGATTGACGGCAAGACGCCGCCGAGCAGGATGTTTACTTCTTCGACGACGGACGAGGTGAGTCTGAGGGAGAGGAATTGTTGGGCATAATTGAATCCACCCGCACTATGTCATGGCCGAGAGAACGGACGAATTCCACCGTTCTGGGCGAGATATGCATGTCCGCAAGGAGCCTCATGCGACTCCGCGGCTCATTTCCCTGGCCAGCCACGCGCCATACCGCGCCGCCTGGAGGACATCCTCTTTCTCTAGTTCGGGGTACTCCCGGACAATGTCCTCAGCGGAATATCCGTTGCCGATGAGCTTGAGCACGAAATCGACCGTGATCCGCATTCCGCGAATCGTCGGCCGCCCATTAGAGACCTTGGGGTCAACCGTAATTCGGTCAAGCATCGCAGAATCACCGCCCATTCAGGATAGCCTTTCTGGGTTATCTTAACAGAATGTAACCTCACTTCTAAAGCTCCGAAACAAGTGGTATCCTTCCGTTGTAAATTTCATGACCGGACCGTGGAGGAGTCGATGGCCGCAAGGAACTCGGTTGCCACCGTTGGCGCGGCGATCATCGGCAGCGGTTTTGCCGCTCGGTTTCACGTTGAGAACTACAAGCGCGTGCACGGCGTGGATGTGCGACTCGTAGGGGTGTACAGCCGCCGTGCCGAGGCATCGGCAGAGTTTGCCAAGAAGCACGGCTTTAAGAAGACTTACGGCAGTCTTGAGGAGCTGCTGAAGGACCCGGCCGTAGACCTGGTGGACGCCTGCATACCTAACCATCTCCACGAGGAGATGGGCCTTAAGGCCCTGGGCGCCGGCAAGCACGTCGTAATCGAAAAGCCCTTCAGCGGCTCATTCACCCCCGGCAAGGACGAGAAGGGCTGGCAGCGCTGCCTGGACGAGGCGCTCTCCAGCGCGGACAAGCTGGTTGCCGCCGAGAGGAAGTCCGGCAAGCGCATCCTTTATGGCGAGAACTGGGTCTACGCGCCCGGTATACAGAAGGCCAACCGGCTGCTAGCTTCCGCCGAGACGCCCATCCTCCGCATGGTCGGCGAAGAGTCGCACCACGGCACCCACTCCGCATACGGCATGCAGTGGAAGACCTCCGGCGGCGGCAGTCTTTATATGAAGGGCGTGCACCCGCTCGGCGGCGCGATCTATCTTAAACACAAAGAGGGCATGCGCCGCACCGGCAAGCCGGTCAGGCCGTCGTGGGTCGTCGGCACGGTCGCCAATCTGACGCATAGCGACGCCTTCGCCGCTGAGACCGCGCACGTCATCCGCACAGGCTGGACTGACTGCGAGGACTGGGGCACGATGGTGCTGGGTTTCGACGACGGCACGGTGGCGCAGATCACCGCTGCGGACACCGTTGTCGGCGGTGTGCAGAACGTCCTGGCTATATACGCCGGCCGCACGACAATCAATGTCAACATTAACCCCAACAACGCCGTCGTAGCCTACTCGCCGGACGCCGAGGCGTTCTCCCGCGAGTACATCCGCGAGAAGGTGGAAACGACCGCAGGATGGCAGTTCACCAACCCGGACGAGGACTGGATGAATGGATTCCCGCACGAGATGCAGGACTTCGTTGAATCGGTTGCGACCGGCCGCGAGCCGGAGTCCGGAAGCATGCTCGGCCGCGACGTGGTGGCCGCCGTCTACTCGGCGTACCTGTCCGCCCACACCGGCAGCAGGCGCGTGGAGATAAAGAGCTAGAGCCAAGACCATGTAGTGGCACAGCATGCTGTTCCACTACATGGTTTTGATCACGAGGGAGACCAGGAGACGAGAGTGCCCAAGCGCAGGCCAAATCTTCTCTTCATCATCACCGACCAGCAGCGGCCGGATACGATGGCCTGCTATGGCAACGACATCATCCAGACGCCGAACGTCAACGCGCTGGCCCGGGACAGCTTCGTCTTCCAGCACGGTTACGTGAGCCAACCGGTCTGCGTCCCGTCGCGCTCCACCATCATGACCGGCCTGTACCCGCACACCAACGGCTGTACGTCGAACAACACCGTCCTCTCTCCCCGGGTCAAAACGATGGGAGAGCTTACGTCCGATAGCTATCGCAAGGGGTACCACGGCAAGCGGCAGCTCGGGGACGAGCGGACACCCAAGCGCGGCTTCACGGACTACCGCGCGATTGAGGACGGCTACCACAAGCACAAGACCTTTGAGCACGACCCCAACGAGATCAGCCACTACGCCCAGTTCCTTATGGACAACGGCCGAATCGAGGGCCGCCTGGAGTCCGACGATGAGGGTATGGGACCGGGACGAGAAATCGCGTCATCGGTGCCGGAAGAGTTCACGAAGGCCGCTTTTCTCGGAAATGAGGCCGTGCGATTCATCAGGGAGAGCGGCAACCAGCCGTTTATCCTCTACACCAGCTTCCTTGAGCCGCGTCCGCCATACAACGGCCCACTAAACGACATGTATCCTCGGAACAACCTTCAGACCGGACCCACATTCCTGAAGCCGCCCCCAGCAAATGCTTCGATGCGGAACAGAATGCTGGCGTGGTATTACCAGGAGAATGGGTATCGCGGGAAGCCTCTCAGGTCGGAAGCAGACTGGCTTGACCTGCGCGCCCGGTATTGGGGCCTCGTTACGCTCGTTGACCTACAAATCGGGAGAATCGTGCGCGCTCTCGAGGAGTCCGGGCAGGCAGATAACACAATCATTGTCCACACCAGCGACCACGGGGACATGCTGGGCGATCACTCCATTCTCGTGAAGACAGTGCTCTATGAGGCGTCTGTCAAGGTGCCGTACATCATCCGCGTGCCGTGGCTCGGGAATGGCCGCATGGTCCCGGGCAGGGTCTCGAACGTCGATTTCGTTCCCACGCTGCTGGACTTGATGGCCGAGGAGATACCTGACAACATCCAGGGCAATTCGCTTGTGCCCGTGATGCAGGGCAGAAAGACTCTGGCGGAAAACGACGTCGTCGTGCAATGGAACCGCGGAAGCGAAAAGCTCAAGGGGCTACCGGCGGACAAGGTCTCTCTGGAGCGAGCGAAGGCGCTGTCCGCCCTCCCATGGCGGTCGTACGTCACCGCAGATAACTGGAAGCTCAACCTCGCGGACGGCGACCAGTGCGAGCTCTACGACCTGAACACTGACCCGCACGAAATGGACAACAAGTTCAACGACCCGAAATACGACGGCAGGGTCAAGGACATGGCCCAGCGCCTGCACAGGTGGCAGGAGCGCACAGGGGACGACGCCAAGGTCCACCCCGAAGGGCTCTGATCGACGATGGCGAAGCGCAGACCGAACCTCCTGTTCATTATGACCGACCAGCAGCGCCCTGACACGATGGCCTGCTACGGCAACAAAGTCATCCGGACGCCCAACCTCGATGCCCTAGCTTCCGGCAGTTTAGTCTTCGAGCACGGCTACGTCACGCAGCCGGTCTGCACGCCATCACGATCATCCATCATGACTGGACTCTATCCGCACACCAATGGATGCACCTCCAACGAGACCGTCCTGGATGCCGGCATCAAGACCATGGGCGAGCTTGCGTGGGCCGGGTACACGAAGGGCTACCACGGCAAATGGCAGCTTGGCGACGAACGAACGCCCAAGCGCGGGTTTACCGACTGGCGCTCGATGGAGGACGGCTACGGCGAGTTCGACACTCACGAGCACGATGCCAATGAGGTCAGCGACTACCACAAGTTCCTGGTCGCGCACGGCTTCACCCCGAAGGAAAAGAAGAGCGGCAGCGAGAAGAAGATATTCTCAAGGAAGACATCTTCCACGATGCCGGAGCAGTACACCAAGGCCGCTTTCCTGGGCAACGAGGCGGTGCGTTTCCTCAAGGAAACCGGTGACCGCCCGTTCATCCTTTACACAAGCTTTCTCGAGCCTCACGCGCCTTTCAACGGGCCGCTCAACGACATGTACCCTCGCGATAACCTTAACACCGGCCCTGCGTTCCTCAGGCCGCCGCCCGCCGACGCCTCAATCAGAAACCGCATGATGGCGGCGCACTGGAGGGAGAAGGGTCACAGCGGGCAGGATCTTACGACCGAGGCCGGCTGGAGGGAGATTCGGGCGCGCTATTTTGGCCTTGTGACGCTGGTCGACCGCCAGGTCGGGCGCATTATGCGCGCGCTTGACGAGACGGGCCAGGCGGACAACACGATCGTCGTCTACACGAGCGACCACGGCGACATGCAGGGAGACCATTGCCTCCTCACGAAGACGGTGCTGTACGAGGAGGCGGTGAAGGTGCCGTACATTATTCGCGCGCCGTGGATAGGCAATGGCAAGGTGCCCGGGCGCGTGTCGAACATCGACCTTGTGCCAACGCTGCTTGAATTGATGGGTGAGGATGCGCCCGCGAACTTGCATGGCAAGAGCCTCGTACCCGTTATGAAAGGCAAGAAGACCCTGGCGGACAACGACGTGGTGGTGCAGTGGAGCGACAATTTCAAAGACCGCTCAGGACAGTCGTCTGCGGAGTTCCCGCCGGACGTCGTCAGCCGCGTCTCGGCGGCCCCATGGCGCAGCATAGTTACGGGCGATAACTGGAAGCTCAATCTGTCGGCGGACGACCAGCCGGAGCTTTACGACCTGAACACCGACCCACACGAGCTGGACAACAAGTTCGACGACCCGGCCCAGAAGCCCCGAATCCGCGCCATGGCCGCGCGGGTCGGCGAGTGGCAGGCCAGGAATGGGGACACGGTCAATGTTTTTCCGGCCGGCGTCATAGCATAGGAATCGGAGGGAGTGATGGTAGTCAAGACGAAATTGTCGCTGAACACAACGCCAGGGACGCACGTACTGTTCCTGGATATGCAGGAGATCGCAGCGACGAAAGGCGTCGTTCAGGCGATGTGCGAGGCCAAGAAGCATCCGCTCAACCCCGTCATCCCCCTCGGCGACCTCCACGAGTGGGACTCCATGCGCGCCTCTCCGTGGGCGATGCGGTCGGCGATCTACGACAAGGATGAGAAGATATTCAAGTTCTGGTACGGCGGCAAGTCCGCCGGCGGCCCGCACCGCGCCGGATACGCGCTCAGCGAGGACGGGGTCCACAGGGAGAAGCCCAACATGGGCCTCCACGAGTGGGGCGGCAACAAGAACAACAACATCCTCTTCGGCGGCCTGGGCTCGATCATGAAGGACTACGGCGAGCCCGATCCAGCCAAGAGGTACAAGGCCCTCGTGAAGACCTCCATCGAGGGCGAGGCCGAAGGCCCCTCCCGGATGGGGTACTCGGCGGACGGCATTCACTGGGACTTCAACACGTTTCTGGATATGAACAGGATGCTCTCTCCTCAGAGCCTCGGCCTGAAGCAGAAGTACGCCAGCCCCTGCGCGCTCGTCCGCGACGACCAGGCCACCGACCCCAACCGCCGCTACCAGGCGTGGTGGATGTCCGTCGGCAAGACCCAGAAGCCTGAGCTGCCCGGCAAGGAGTGGGTGAGGACGAAGTCGCTTGCGTTCAGCCCGGACGCACTCAACTGGACCTCCGCCCGCACCAACCCCGCCATGAACCCGGAGGACGGTGCTGAGATGGAAAACCACTTCCTCATGGCGTTCCCGTATCGAGGCTACTACGTCATGTTCTACGAGCACGGTTGGTACTCGAACAATCGCTTCGGCGGAAAGTACGGCACGTACTGTTCCGACCTACGCCTGGCCGTCTCCCGAGACGGCGAGAACTACACCCGCATCCTGGCGGACCAGAAGGTCGTCGCGCGCGGAAAGCATGGGGAATGGGACAGCGGGTTCATGGTACCGGCCGACCAGCCCGTCATGAAGGACGACACGATATACATCTACTACGGCCGCAGCGATGATAGCTACCCCGGCTTTGCCGGCGACCAGACGCACTTCTATGCACAGACCCTTCCCGGAGACAGGCGCCTTAACCAGACCGGCCTTGCGACGCTGACTCTTGACCGCATCACCTGCCTGCGGTCATTCGACGGGGAGATGCCTGGCTGGGCGGTCACGCAGCCCATAGAAGTGGTGAGCCCGGCCAACACCCGGCTCATCCTGAATGTGAGCGAGGCCATTCCAAACCGTAGCTGGGTCGACGTTGAGGTGCTCGACACGGCGACGATGGAGCCCATCCCCGGCTATACGAGAAACGAATGCAGGCCCCTGGCCAGGGATGGCATACGCATGCCGGTCCAGTGGGAGTCAGAGGCGACGCTCGCAGGAGTCAAGGCGGGCAGGATAGCCCTTAAGTTCGGCATTTACGGCAACGCCAAGCTGCATTCGTTCACGTTCGCGGAAGTTGCAATGAACCCGCGTCAAATTCCATAGGCTTAGGACGGCGGTTACGTACCTTGAGGCGCATCACGCCCTTTCAGGGCTTGAGAGCTTATCGATTCAGTTCCCAGGGCTCCGCACCTCAGCAAAGCCTTCGGTGCTGCACCCTGGGCTTAACCATTTCGGCCCTTCGGGCCTGAAAACGCAGAAACGTCGGACTTCTCCGACCGCGTTCAGAGTCCTAACGATTTCGGGTCAGAAGGCGCAGCTCCGAACAGGGATCCGGGGCGGAGCCCCAAAGTCTGCGGGAGTCCAGAGGGCGAAGACCCTTGCCGGGGTCTGAGGCGGAGCCCCAGGGTCTTCGGGAGTCCAGAGGGCGAAGCCCTTTGGGAGGGCGTGGGACGCAGTCCCACATTCTTTCTTCTTCCCCTTCCGCCAAAAGCAGGAAGGGGTCAGGGGATGGTCCGAGGACCTTCCAGCGCGGGGGATTCCATTTAAGGCAACGCGCCGACAGGGGCGGGGCCGTCCGGTCTGACGGGCAGTCCCCGATTAACAGATGCGGCGGCGGGGCAATTTCGGTGTATCATGTACGCGCTTGAGCAATCGAAGGTATACACATGGCAGAACAGCTAGCAATTCTGGGCGGCAAGCTGGCGATCACACTCGACCACAAGGACTTCTCCCAGTGGCCCATCTATGGCGAAGAGGAGGTTGAGGTCGTCTCGAAGCTGATTCGCGAGGACAAGCTCTCCAGTTCGCACCCCGACCCCGAAGGGCCGATAGTAAAGCTTGAGCAGGCGATCATGAAGCGGTGGGGCGTCAAGCACGCGCTCGCCCACTCCAGCGGCACAGCCGCTCTCAGGGCGGCCCTCTTCGGCGTCGGCGTCCTCCCGGGCGACGAGGTCATCGTGCAATCCGCCGTGCATCCTTTCAACTGCCTGCCTATCATCGGCTGCGATGCCGTGCCTGTATTTGCCGACATCGAGCCCAATGGCCTGACGCTCGACCCGAAGGACGTTGAGCGCAAGATAACGCCGCGCACGAAAGCGATCATGGTCGTGCACTGGCACGGCATGCCGGCGGACATGGACGCCATAATGGCCATCGCCAGGAAGCACAATCTCAAGGTTGTCGAGGACAACTGCGTATCGCAGGGCACCACGCATCGCGGCCGCATGTGCGGCACCATCGGCGACGCGGGCGCAATCAGCCTGCAGGACGGCAAGCTCACCTCCGCCGGCGAGGGCGGCGTTTTCATGACGAACGACGACGAGGTCTATATGAGGGCCGCGAGCCTGGGGCACTACGAGCGCCTGCGCGAGTTCGACTACCCCAAGTGGCAGGGCGTGTCGGGGTTCAGCTTCGGCGAGAAGTACAGGATCGCGACGATCACCGCCGCGATTGGCGTCGTCCAGATGAAGTACTGGAGCGAAAGGTTCGAAGTCCGGCGCGAGAACGGGCGCAAGCTGGGCCGCGCCATCTCCGAGATAAACGGCTTCTCTGCCCCGCCTGTCCCTGACTATGTGGAGTCTCCCTATGACCGCGGGAACATCGTTTTCGACCCGAAGAAGCTCGGCGGAATCACGCGTGAAAAGCTCATCAAGGCGCTTCAAGCCGAGGGTGCCAAGGTATCCTCACCCGCCCGCAAGGACACGCGCATCCCGCACACCAACCTGGTCCGCGCGCTGCACATGCACCCCGTGTTCGCCGGAAATGAGCACGGCACCGGCGACATCCTGTGGGAGGTCCTTGGTACGCCGGAGAAGGACAGGCCCAAGTACGGCAAGGGCACGCTGCCAGTGACCGAGGACATGGAGCTGCCGTACAACACGGTCCACCTCCCTATCATGACCAAGCCTGCCGATCCGCTTATAGCCCAGTACGAGAAGGCCTTCGACAAGGTGGCCATGAACGCGAAGGATCTGGCGAAGGCGAGCATCTAACGGCCAGGCCCACTGTCATTTCGGGCATATTTGCAGAAAATGTGTGATCAGCGTGGTACAAGGTAAAAGTACCAAGTGAAATACTGATAGCGATTGTTCGTGCTCAGTCCCCTGTGCTG
>VGZY01000007.1 GCA_016872355.1 SAR202 cluster bacterium
ACGCCCCTCCAGAACAAGGTTCAGTATCTGTGCTCTCTTCGCTTCTCGCTCGGTCAAATGTAGTCCTCTCATGGACTGACATATTCACTGAGCAGTTACCTACTGACAATATCACTGAGCAAAGACAGCTGATCCCCTTCATATTGACACCCCTATACCCCGATGCTACGATTTGGCTTCCAAGCCGGTGCGGCCTTGCGCCCTATCCCAGAACCCCGGTGGCGGCACATTGACGCTCGACTCCACGACAGCTTTCCGACTGCAGTAAGGGAAGTCATCAAGCATGGCCAACCCTTCTGTTGATGCCGCCCGGCGCTTCGATACCCTCCCTTCCATCTTCCAGCGGTACCGGTCCCCCCTGAGGGCAGCCCTGCGCCGCAGCCTCGCCTCTGACACCCTGCCCGTCTATCGCATGCTGCGCTACTCCATGGGCTGGAACGACGCGGACGGAAAGCCGATCAACGCTACCGAAGGCAAGGCCCTGCGCCCTACCCTCTGCCTGTTTGGGTGCGAGGCGACCGGCGGCACGATTGAGCGCGGGATGCCCGCGGCCGTGGCGCTGGAGCTAATCCACCACTTCTCGCTCATCCACGACGACATCCAGGACCGCGACGAGACGCGTCACCACCGCCCTACCCTTTGGGCCATGTGGGGCATTCCGGTCGCGCTGGTGGCCGGCAACACGATGCGCGTGGTGGCGGACCGGACACTGTGGCAGCTTGTGGGCAACGGCGTTCCGCACAGGGCCGCGCTCCAGGTGGCGGCGCTGCTCACAGAAGCGTACCTGCAGATGATCGAGGGGCAGTACCTGGACCTCGCATACGAGGGCCAGCCGGACATCAGCCTGGACGACTACCTGGGCATGATCTCCCGCAAGACCGGCGCGCTGATCCGATGCTCCCTTCATGTAGGAGCGGTCCTTGGAGCGCAGGACGACACGACGGCGGCGGCGTTCCGGGAGTGCGGCCGGTCGCTCGGCTACGTCTTCCAGATTCGGGACGACGTGCTCGGCATCTGGGGCGACGAGAAGCTGACCGGCAAGCCCGTGGGCGCGGATATCCGTCGCAAGAAGAACTCCCTGCCGATCGTCTATGCCATGTCCCGGGCCAGGGGCGCGGAAAAGGAAGAGCTCATGCGCATCTACAAGAAGGAATCCCCTGACTCTTCGGACGTAGATTCCGTGCTTGGCATCATGGCGCGGCTGAAGACGCAGGAGTACGCCCAGAGCCTCGCGGCTGAGAACTGCGAGCGCGCACTGGGCCACATCCGCGATGTGGCGCTTGCGCCGGGCTTCGACAGCGATATAAACGAGGTCGCGCGCTTTCTCCTTGTTAGAGAACGTTAAGAGGAGCACAGGCAAATGGGAAGACCGCTCGAGCTTGCGGTCCGCGTCGGAATGTACATCGGCAAGAACAAGATCACCCGCAGGAAACGCTTCCCGCTGGTGACGATGCTCGAGCCGCTGGAGAAGTGCAACCTCGCGTGCGAAGGCTGCGGCCGCATCCGCGAGTACGAACCGGTCATCGACAAGATGCTCTCCGTGGGCCAGTGCCTCAAAGCCGTGGAGGAGTCCGGCGCGCCGGTGGTCTCGATCGCCGGCGGCGAGCCCACGCTCCACCCGCAGATTCACGAGATCGTGAACCGCATCACCGCGCAGAAGCGGTTCGTGTACCTCTGCACCAACGCGCTGCTGATGGAGCGCGTGATGAAGAACATCCCGCCATCGAAGTACTTCTGCTTCGTCGTCCACCTGGACGGCATGGAGGCCGCGCACGACCGCTCCGTGTACCGCAAGGGCGTGTGGAAGATCGCCACGCGCGGCATCAAGGTGGCGCTGGAAAGCGGGTACCGGGTGACGACGAACACGACCGTCTTCAACGGGTGCGACGAGAACGACCTGCTCGAGATGTTCAAGATGCTCACGGACATGGGCATCGAAGGTTGCATGGTATCCCCCGGCTACAAGTACGACTCCGTGCCCAACCAGGAGCTCTTCATCTCCCGCCAGAACGCCCGCAAGGTGTTCAAGAACGTCCTCGACCCCAAGCGAAAGCTCAGGTTCTACAATAACCCGCTCTACCTGGACTTCCTGCGCGGCAAGCGCGAGTACCAGTGCACTGCCTGGTCCAACCCCACCTACACGACGCTCGGTTGGCGGGAGCCGTGCTACCTGCTCGCCGACCGGCACACGCAAAAGGTCAGCGATCTTTACGACGACAAGGTATGGGCGAAGTACGGCGTGGGCCAGGACCCGCGGTGCGCCAACTGCATGATGCACTGCGGCTTCGAGTCGGCGTCGATCTTCTCGGCCATCAACAACCCCGTCGCCGCGCTCAAGATGGTGAAAGGCGGCGCGGTCCAGAACAGCGGAATTGGTGCGGGGTAAGTTCGTGACGGCAACTGGAAACTCTCCTCTAGCAATTGTGGCGGCGGTGGCTGAAGAGGTGAAGCCGTTCCTGAGAAGCGGCCGGTTCAGGCTGTCTGAACGGCGAGGTAGCATGAGGCTCTACCGGTCGCGGAAGGACCCCAATGTGGCGGTACTGTTAGGCGGCATCGGGAAAGCCTGTGCAGAGGCCGCGGCGGCGTACGCAATAGATGAGCTGCGCCCGGCCGCCATCGTCTCCGCCGGGTTCGCCGGCGGCGTGAAGGACGGACTGCGCGTGGGCGACGTTTTTACTTCGGCGAACGCATGGGTGGCCGACGGCGACCAGGAGCACTGGACAGAGGGCAAGCACGCGCCCGTGAGCGTCGCCACGCTTGCCATCGCGGGTATAAGGAATGGGGACTGCCTGACAGTACCGCAGGTGGTCAAGGAGCCGGCAGCGAAGCGCCGGGCAGGCGTCATCTTCCCTGTTGCGGTGGCGGAAATGGAGGCATACTGGGTCGCGAAGGCTGCAGCGGGGGCTGGAATTCCGTGCGCCGTGCTCAAAGTAGTCCTCGACCCCCTTGACGCGCCGTTGCCGCCGGTGGTCTCCCGCCTTGCGGCGGCGCGGACAATAACGGCGCGCGCGGCGGCGCTCGGGTCCATCGCTGCAGCGCCGGCACAGGCGCAAGCCCTGGCCCGGCTCACCCGACAGGCGTCCGCAGCAGGCAGTCGATTGTCCGAGGCGCTGGCGGAGCTCTCCTCCGCCGGGGTCTCCGCGTTCAGTGCATCCAGGGCCAGCGTGAAGCTGTGACGATAGACATACGGGACAGGGACGAGACGGCCAGCCGCGTCACATCCCTGGACGCCACAATTGAGAGGACCCAGACGCACCTGCTCGGACTGCAATACCCGGAAGGGTACTGGTGGGGAGAGCTGGAGTCCAACGCCACCATCGAGGCCGAGTACATCATGCTGATGCACTTCCTCGGAGTGGCGGACTGGGACCGCGTGCAACGTCTGGCGCGCCACATCCTCAAGAGCCAGCGCCCTGACGGCACGTGGGGCCAGTTCTACGGGGCGCCAGGGGACCTGAGCACGTCCGCTGAGTGCTACTTCGCTCTCAAGCTGGCGGGCTACTCAGCAGACATGCCGGAGATGCGCCGGGCGCGGAGCTTCATCCTCTCCAAGGGCGGCATCCCACAGACGCGCGTGTTCACGAAGATATGGCTGGCGCTGTTCGGCCAGTGGGAATGGCGCGGCGTGCCCGTCCCGCCTCCCGAGCTGATCATGCTTCCGAAATGGTTCCCACTGAACATTTACGACTTTGCAAGCTGGGCCAGGGCAACGGTTGTGCCCATGCTGATACTGCTAAACAGGAAGCCCGTCCGGCCGGTGCCCGGCTCGGCCGCGGTGGACGACCTGTATCCACTGCCGCGCGCGAAGACCGACTTCTCGGTGCGGAAGCCCGCGCGGCCTCTTGGATGGGCCTCGTTCTTCTACACGGCAGATTCCGCCCTGAGGCTGATCGAGAAGCTCCCGTGGAAGCCTGCGAGGGCACAGTCGCTTCGAAAGGCGGAGCAGTGGGTGCTTGAGCACCAGGAAGCCGATGGTAGCTGGGGTGGCATCCAGCCGCCGTGGGTGTATTCGCTCATGGCCCTTTCCAGCCTTGGGTATCCGTCTGACCACCCCGTTATTGCCAGGGGGATGAAGGGTTTCGAGAGCTTCGCGGTGGAGGAAGGCGACACCATGCGTCTCCAGGCCTGTATATCCCCGCTCTGGGACACCGGGCTGGCGATGGTTGCCCTGCTTGATTCCGGGCTGGCGCCGGACGATCCCGCCCTCGTGAAGGCCGCGGACTGGCTGATAGACAAACAGATACAGAGCGGCGGCGACTGGCAGGTCAGAGCACCAGGCGTAGCGCCAGGCGGCTGGTCGTTCGAGTTCCACAATCGCAGGTACCCGGACCTGGATGACACAACTGAAATAGTGATGGCGCTCGAGCGGGTTGCAATGAAGGACAACACGCGCAAGCGCGAAGCGGTGGACCGCGCTGTCCACTGGACGCTGGGAATGCAGAGCCGCAACGGGGGCTGGGGAGCCTTCGACAAGGACAACACGAAGCGGTTTATCGCCCGAATACCGTTCGCTGACTTCGGCGAGACGATAGACCCTCCCAGCGTGGATGTTACGGCGCACGTCATCGAAATGATGGGTATCCTGGGTCACGATGTATCCCATCCCGCCGTCAGCAAGGCCATGAAATACGTCATGGCTGACCAGGAGAGCGACGGGCCGTGGTTCGGCAGGTGGGGCGTAAACTACATCTACGGCACCGCCGCGGTACTGCCGGCGCTGGCGGCGCTGGGCCTGCCGATGGGCACTCCGCAAGTGCGCCGGGCGGTGGACTGGCTCGAAGGCTGCCAGAACCCGGACGGCGGGTGGGGAGAGAGCTGCGCGTCTTACGTGGATCCCGCATTCCGTGGCAAGGGCCCCAGTACGGCATCGCAGACCGCCTGGGCGCTGATCGCCCTTGTGGCGGCGGGCGAGGCCCGCGGCGAGGCAGCACGGCGAGGGGCGGAGTACCTGGCTCGGACGCAGACGGCTGACGGCTCCTGGGACGAGCCGTACTTCACCGGCGCCGGCTTTCCCGGCTACGGTATTGGACAGCGGCTGGACCATTACCCTGCACCCGGAGAGCCCGGCTACCAGGGAGTTGAGCTCCCCTCAGGGTTCATGATCAACTACCACCTGTACAGGAGCTATTGGCCGCTCATGGCCCTCGGCCGGTACCGTCGCGCAGGTCCGCCTGTGGTGTGACCTGCGCGCGCACCATTCCAAAAACGGACTAAACATGTTAAAACATATTGGGTGCGTGCAATGGATACGTGATTCTAGTCACAAGGCAAACACTCCCCCCGCCAACTACGATATAATCTATTAGTTTCGAGGCACACCTCCTCGATACTTCGCATGACGGAAACAAGAGAGGTTCGACAAATGAAGGTGAGCGAGGCGTCTTTCAAGACTTGCCTTACCAAGCTGTACGTGGAGTCTACGACCGCCCCCGAGTTTATTGACATCACCGACCGCGTGGCGGAATTCGTTAAGAGCTCCCGCATACAGAATGGCTTCGCTCTTGTCTTTTCCCGGCACACCACAGCCGCCATCACCATCCAGGAGAACGAGCCTCTCCTGCTGATCGATATGGCCAGCGCGCTTGAGCGGTTCTCGCCCAAAAACACGCACTATCGCCACAACGACTTCTCGGTACGCACCGTTCACATGCACGAGGACGAGTGCCCCAACGGCCATTCCCATTGTCAGCACCTGGTGCTCGGCAGCAGCGAGAACATCCCCGTCGTGGACGGCACCATGGCGCTGGGACAGTGGCAGCGCATCTTCATGGTTGAGCTCGACGACGAGAAGGGCACGGACCGCGAGATTCTCGTCCAGGTAATGGGCGTATAGCGTCCGCTGCAAACCGCATGGCTGCGACTGAGCTTGACCTGGCCTACGACCATTGCCGTCGGATGACACGGACCCAGGCCAAGAACTTCTACTACGCGTTCCGCACCCTTCCCCTTCCGAAGCGGCAGGCCATTTATGCCGTGTACGCGTTCTGCCGCCTGTGCGACGACATCGCGGACGAGCCCAACTCCATTGAAGAAAAGCGCCGGCTCCTGGCCGGCGTCCGCTCCAGCCTCCAGGCCATGTCCTCCGTACAGACGGGCGACCGCGTCTTCGCTGCCCTCTCTCACGCCGCCACAGAGTTCGGGATACCCGTCGAGTACCTGGAGGAGGTGGTGGAAGGCGTCGAGATGGACCTCACCAGGAGCCGTTACCAGACCTTCGACGATCTGTGGACGTACTGCTACAAGGTGGCCTCGGTAGCGGGGTTGATCTCGATAGAGATCTTCGGCTACACGGGCGAGGAAGCCCGTCAGCGGGCCATCGACCTCGGAATAGCTATGCAGCTCACGAATATCCTTCGCGACCTGAAAGAGGATGCGGCCCGCGACCGCATCTACATCCCACAGGACGAGCTTGCAGGCGCAGGCTACAGCGAGGCCGAGCTAAAACGCGGCGTGATGAATGCGGGTTACCGCCGCCTGATGTCGATGCAGGTGGTCCGGGCGCGCGAATACTTCGCGAAGGGGCGCGACCTGCTACCGATGGTATCGGCGAGGTCACGGGCGTGCCCAGAGATGCTCTCCGAGGTATACACACGGATTCTCGACAGGATTGAGGCGTCAGGCTACGACGTCTTCTCACGCCGGATAGGCCTCAGCAAGCCGGAAAAGCTGGCGATGACCGTGAAACTCTGGGCCGCCAGCTACCTGCCGGGACGGCGCTAGACGCCAGCCGGCCTACCGCTTGATCTCCACCTTCAGAACGAAAGCATCCATGTCGCGGTCCTGCTTTGATGGCTGACCAGGAAGCACGCCGGTGGTGCGGCCCACCATGTAGACGTTGCCCGCGGCGTCAGCGACGACATCTTCGCCCTGGTCGTCCGAGCTGCTGCCCGTCTGGTTGGTCCAGAGGTCGCCGCCGCTGGAAGAGTAGGCCTTCGCGAACGCATCGATATTGCCCTGGTGCTTGCCGCCGGGGATACCGCCTTCCGAGACGCCCGTCACCACCACGTTCCCATTGCCGTCCACCGAAATGCCGCGGGCCTCATCGATAACGTCCGAGCCGTCCATCTTCGTCCATAGGGGTGTGCCGTCAGGCCCGTACTTCCTCACAAAGATATCGCTCTCGCCCTCGTTCTTGGATAGGCCGGGAAGCACTCCGGAGGTGCTGCCCCCCGCGTAGAGGTTGCCGGCGCTGTCCACCGCCAGTGCGGCGATCTTCTCGTTGGGCTGTGTGCCCTGACCTGTGCTGGCGAGCTGCTCCGTCCACAACTCCGCGCCCGATGCGTCATAGGCGCGGACTACGGCGTCCCGCCCGCCTCCCCGTGTCTGGCCCGGAAGCTGCCCTTCTGTATATCCGGCTACGTACACCGTGCCGTTAGGCCCTACAGCTACATCCAGCCCCTCGTTCTGGCGCTGGTCGCCGAACTGCTTCGACCACACCTCGGCGCCGGTCGAGTCGAACTTCACCAGGAAGATGTCGTTCCATGCCGTCAGGCCTCCCACACTCGGGCCGCCGGCGTTCGTGTGGCCGGGAAGGCTGCCTTCACTTGAGCCGACAACATAAACATTGCCCTGGGCATCCACTGCTACGCCGTTGGCGACGTCGGTCGGCGGGGTGCCGAACTGCTTCGTCCAGAGAGAATTGCCCTCCGCATCGAAGGCTGCCAGAAATGCGTCCGAGCCGACGCCTTGCGATTGCTGGCCGGGGAGAGTTCCGAAGGTCTGTCCCACCACGTAGATCGTGCCGCCGGCAGCCACCGCAACATCGAGCGCGATGTCGTTGCCGGGCGAGCCGAACTGTTTCGTCCATCGGGCGGTCCCATTGGGAGCGTAGGAACGGAGGAAAGCGTCCACCTGCCCGGCCGAGGTCGTACCTGCAATATCGCCCTCCGTGGATCCTACGACAAACAGGTTGCCGGCGGAGTCCGCAGCTACGCCGTATGCGGCATCGTCGAAGCGCGTGCCGAACTGCGTTGTCCACCGTCCAGGGCTGGCTGTCGAGCCTGTCGGCGCTGTTGTCCCATTGGAAGTCGCCGGGGGGTTGTTGCCGCTATCGCTCCCACCACCGCCGCCACACGCGGCGACGGCCAGCGAGGCCGCGGAGAATATCCCGAGAGAAGCGAGAAGCAGGCGGCAAGTGTTATTCAAAGAATGGCACCTTGAAGCATTGGAATCCCTGTGAAATTAGTCACAGCACTGATGAACCATACTAAGGTGACGCCATACAAAGGTCAAGTTTCGGCGTGACAGGGCCAACTGCGGTTTTGTACCATACACAGCGTTCCGAATGTATCTTCACGGATGGTCAATTCTGCCATGGTCACTTCAGCCGGCAAGCCGCGAGCGCTGGTGCTCGCGCCGTTCAGTCGCGTTTCCCTGGAAAGGCTCAAGGACGTGGCAGAGGTAACATATGAGAGCTGGCTGGACACGCGGGCCATCCAGGACCCGGAGGCCCTTGGACGCAGGCTGGCAGATGAGAATGCATCGTTGCTGATAATCGAGTCCGACTTCGTATTCGAGGAGACCCTCCATCTGGCGCCGTGCCTGCGGTTCATTGGCCTATGCAGGGGCTCCCTGCACCACCACATCGACATCGAAGCGGCGACCCGCGCAGGGGTTCTGGTAGTGAATACCCCCGGCAGAAATGCGCAGGCGGTGGCGGAGCACGCTATGGCGTTGATGTTCGCGCTTGCCCGCAGAGTACCCCAGTCGGACAGGTATGTTAAGGGTGGGGAATGGCGCGACCCCGCCGGGGCCTACGCTTCCCTCCGCGGCGTTGAGCTGGCAGGCGCAACGCTCGGCATTATCGGCCTTGGCGCAATCGGCAAGCGCCTGGCCACGATGGCCTTGGCCATCGGAATGCGCACCGTCGCGCACGACCCATATGTGAAGGATGCGCCCGGGAATGTCGAGCTTTTGTCGCTGGACGAGGTGCTGAAGAGGGCCGACTTTATATCCATCCACGTCCCCGGAACGCCGCCAACCGAAGGACTGATTGATGACCGGCGACTGGCCCTGATGAAGCCGACAGCCTACCTGGTCAACCTGTCTGACGCCGGTGTCGTGAGCCTTTGGGGGCTTGTGGAGGCCCTGCGCGGCAATCGCATCGCCGGAGCGGCGATGGACGTGTTCGAGACCCATCCCATCGCCCCTGACAGCCCGCTGCTCAGCCTGGACAACGTGGTCCTGACGCCTCACATAGGCGGCGCTACTGGGGAGACCATTGAGCGGCACAGCGAGATGGTTGTGAGCGACATCGTCCGATTCCTGGCAGGCAAGAGGCCAGTGAACCTGGTGAACCCCGAGGTGTGGAAGAGACTGTGAGCGGCAAGAAGTACATAGCTGTGATTGACGCGGGGACGTCTTCAGTAAGAGCGTCGGTGTTGGACCAGAGCGGGAAGACGGTCTCCGAGCGCGCCTGTCCATGGAGGCACCTCGAACTCCCGGACGCTCCTCCCACGACGCGCGAGTTCGACTCCGCGGGCGTGTGGAAGGACGTACGCGCCATTCTGGGCGGGGCGCTGCAGGAGGCCGGCGCGGGTCCGGACGAGGTCGCCGCCGTGACCGTCACCGGCCAGCGGCAGGGTGTGGTGTTTCTGGCGAATGACGGCACAGAAATCTACGCAGGGCCGAACACGGACCTGCGCGCGATTTTCGAAGGGCTGGCAATCGACCATTCGATGGGCGAAAGGGTGTACCAGACCACCGGGCACTACCCCTCTTTCATGATGGCCCCCGCCAAGCTCCACTGGTTCCGCCAGAGCCGCCCGGAGGTCTATGGTAGAATAGCCACCGTTCTGACGCTGGCAGACTGGCTGGTCTGGAAGCTCTCCGGCGTCCGCGCCAGCGAGGCATCGCTCGCAAGCGAGGCCGGCCTCCTGCACGTTCACTGGAGGTCCTGGTGCGAGAAACTCCTGCATGACCTGCGCGTGGTCTGCAACAGCCATATCCCTGTACTGGAGTCAGGCACGATTGCCGGTGGGGTTACTGCAGAGGCTGCTGAGGCCACCGGACTGGCCGAAGGGACGCCGGTGGCTGTGGCCGCCGCGGACAGCCAGTGCGGGCTGATCGGAATGGGCGTCATCGAGCCGGGGCACGCCGGCGTGGTCGCCGGTTGGAGCGCCGCCGTCCAGATGGTGACCGACAGGCCGGTACTGAACCCATCGGAGAAGACGTGGGCAGGCTGCTTCCCATTGCCGGATAGGTGGGTGTGCGAAAACCCGGCGGGCGACACGGGTAACTCCTACGCCTGGCTGGCGGACCTTGCCTGGCGCGGGCGCGGCGACCCCTACAAAGAGATGGAAGAGGCTGCCCGGCAGGCGCCCGCAGGTGCGAACGGTACGCTGGCCTATCTCGGAATAGCCCGGATGGACATGACCCGCCTCGGTATGCGTCAAGGAGGCATCCTCTTCCCTACCCCGCTCACGTACGCAGAGGCCGGGTCCGGCGCAATCGCCCGGGCGGCCATAGAGTCTTCGGTCTACACCGTGGCGTCCAGCCTCTACAAAGCTGAGGCTGTGACTGGCCGGAAGGCGCGGAGCGTATCTGCCGGAGGCGGCATGACGCTGACGGCGCTCTGGAGCGAGACGCTGGCGAACGTGCTTGGGAGGCCGCTCAAGACCGCTGGCGCGCGCAGGGTGAGCGCATACGGCGCGTACCTTTGCGCAGCCAAGGCCGTTGGATGGATCGGCGACTGGCAGGAGGCGGCAGAAAAGGCAAGGTCCGGCATGGCGACAATAGTTCCGGATGCCCTGTCGGCCGCCGAGTACGCAGACCACTACAAGCGCTGGGTGGAAGTAGATGAGCACCTGCAGGGGCTGATGAAATGACCGAAACCCGCGCGGCCAGGGCCGCCATAGTCGAGACCGCCCTCCGCATGGCGGAACTCGGCCTCACCAGCGGCTCCTCCGGAAACATCAGCGTCAGGCTGCCCTCCGCCGGCGGGCGTGATCTGATGGCAGTGACGCCGAAGGGAGTGCGATACCGGGGCATGACGCCGGACGACATCCCGGTGGTAGACTTCGAGCTGGAGCCGGTGGAGGGCGAGCGGACGCCGTCCTCGGAGTCGCTCATGCACGTGGCGATCTACAGGGCGCGGCCGGACGTGCAGGCGGTGGTCCACACTCACGCGGTGCACTCCAGCGTATTCGCTGTCACCGGCGACGAGATACCGCCGGTGCTCGACGAGGTGGTCGTGTACCTGGGCGGCCCCATAAAGGTGTCCGACTACGGTTTCCCCGGCACGCAGGAGCTGGCGGACAACATGGTCCGCGCGCTGGGAGAGCGGAACGCCGCGATCATCCGAAATCACGGCGCCGTTGGCGTGGGCAGGAGCCTGAAGGACGCGCTGGACGCATGCGTCCTGACCGAACGAGTGGCGCAGGTGGTAATCTACGCGGCGATGATCGGCAAGGCAAGTCCGCTCCCGCCGGACGTGGTGGAAAAGGAAATGGCGATATTCCGGATGAAGCAAAGGGGAAGGTAAAGAGCCATATGGTTGCGGTGCCGCCGTTTCTACTTCGCCGCCTTTATGTGAAGGGCAGCCTTCGGAACTCCGACGGCGGCTTCGAGTTTCAGCTCAGGAATACGCTCGGCTCGGGGTACGCGCACAGGATGCTGCCGCTCTCTGTGGACGGCTACCCGCTGCCGATGGAGGCGACATTCTTCTATACCTCAGACGAGCGCGAGGTTGAGTTCTCGAACGTCTCAGAGCAGAATACGTTCACTCTCGGGATGAACAAGACGATTCAAATATGGGTAGATATGGTCACGCTTCCTCCCGGTCCTCACAAGATTGAAATGGGCTTCGAGGTGCCGGCGCTGGGGGCGATGAAGTTCGACTTCACGGACATAGTAGCGAATGAGTGAGCCCGCACGGCGGATCGCCGTAACCGGCGCCGCCGGCTACATAGGCAACGAGTTAGTTAAGCGCCTGGCGTCAACGCCGGGGGTTGACCGCGTGCTCGCCATAGACATCCGCCCTATGCAGGACGCGGTCCCGGAGTGCGTCGACTTTGCTCAGCAGGACATTGCGAAGCCGTTCGACCACCTCCTCTCTGCCAACGCCATCGATACCGTCGTGCACCTTGCCTACATCCTCCGCCCGGGGCACAATCGCGCTGCTATCCGCAAGATCAACGTGGGCGGCACCGCCAACCTTCTGACTGCGTGCGCCAACGCGAAAGTCAAAAAGATCGTATACCTCAGCAGTACGAGTGTTTATGGGGCGCACCCCGACAACCCCGAGCTGCTCACGGAGGACGCGCCCACCAGGCCGGTGCGCGGCTTCCAGTACAGCGAGAACAAGGCGCAGGCCGAACAGCTCATTCTCGCCTACTCGAAGCGTCGGCCGGGGGTGGTGACCACGGTGCTTCGGGCTTGCCCGGTCATGGGACCCGGCGCGGACAACTTCATCGCCCGCGCATTCCTTAAGCCCTTCCTGGTCGCCGCGGGCAAGGCGGACCCGCCCATGCAGCTGCTGCACGAAGCTGACCTCTCCTCAGTGCTCGCCCGGAGCCTCGCTGCCGACTCTCCAGGTGTGTACAACGTCGCGGGCGAGGGGACTATCCGCTGGCCTGAGATGGCGGCGATGCTCAAGCGAAAGGTCTTCCATCTGCCGCCGGGCATCCTATACCCCGCCACTGACCTGCTCTGGTCGCTACGCATGCAGAACGAATCCCCGGCATGCGGCCTGGACTTCATCCGATATCGCTGGACTGCCGATACGGAGAAAGTGAAACGAGAAATGGGCATAACGTTCAAGCACACCTCGCGCGAGGCTTGGCAGGCCTTCGCCCGCCGCCGCGCCGGCCCGCCGTAACCGCCGGCCATATTTCTTCCGGCGCAACGATTCGTCGTATAATACCTGTTGCTGTTCATTGCCCTATTTGGAGCGAGCCAAGGAGGACTCAAAGATGGCTTTCAAAGAGACGATGAAGCCCCGCGAGCGCGTTCATAACGCGCTCAATGGACTGCCTGTAGACCGGCCGCCGGTTTCCAACCCCACGAGCGTCCTCACCGTCGAGCTGATGGATCTCGTCGGCGCATCGTTCCCGAAAGCCCTCCGCGACCCGGATGACAACGCGGCCCTTGCCGCTACCGGCCACACAGAGCTGGGCTTCGACTCCGTATACGCCTGCCCTACCCTGGTGATCGAGTCGTCCGCCCTTGGATGCGAGATCCAGTGGGAGCAGAAGGACAACTGGCCCACAGTCCGCATGACGAACCCGATCTGGAAGGGACCGGACGAGATCAAGATCCCGTCCAACTTCATGGAGCACCGGGACATCAAGGCGATCAACAAGTCCATCGAGATCCTCAAGCGGGATCTCGGCGACGAGGTGGCTGTCTTCGGCAAGGTGACCGGCCCGTGGACGATGGGCTACCACGTCTACGGCGTGCAGAACTTCCTCATGATGAGCATTGACGACGAGGTCAAGACCAAGAAGTCGCTCGAGAAGCTCAAGGAGATCTGCATCATGTTCGGTGAGTCGCAGATCGCGGCGGGGGCGGATGCGCTCACCTTCTCCGACCATCCCACCGGAGACCTTGTCAGCGGCGACTGGTATATGAAATACCTGCAGGAGCTGCACACCGAGATGGTGGAGCGGCTGGACGTGCCGCTGATCCTGCACATCTGCGGCCGCACGGTGGACCGCATGGACTACATCGCCCAGACCGGCATGGCAGCGTTCCACTTCGACTCCAAGAACGACCCAAAGGAGTCGATGGACATTATGAAGAAGCGCGTGCGGCTGGTCGGCAACCTGAACACTCCCGTGACCATCTACTCCAAGGGTCCGGACGACGTGAAGGCCGAGGTCTTCAAGGCGCTGGACGCCGGCGTGGAGATGATCGCGCCCGAGGGCGCGGTGCCCCTACGAACCAGGCTCGAGAACATCCTCGCCATACCCGCCGCGGTGAAGGAGTGGTGCGAGACCAATGACTTCGGCGGCAACGGCACTTCCGAGGCGAACCGGAACTGACCTTCGCGCACCGATAGATTGCGACCGGGGGACAGGCCAGACCTGTCCCCCGGTCGTTTTGCGGAGGCGAGACGGCAGTGTCACATTGTTCGGAAGCAGAGCGGGACAGAGCTTGAGTAGACTGGCGGCGAAACGGCCCGGACGCGAACGATAATGCAACGAATTCAGATTGATACCGACCCCGGAACGGACGATGCCCTCGCCCTGATGATGGCGTTTAACTCGCCGGAGGTCAGGGTGGAGGGCATCACTACAGTTGGGGGCAATGCCAGCCTGGCGCGCACCACCCGTAACGCCCTGCGCCTTCTGGAGTACATCGGCGTCCATAATGTGCCGGTCGCGCGCGGCGCTGCGCGGCCCTTGAACGGCAGATTTAGCTATGGCTATGACGTTCACGGCGGCACAGGGCTAACTGTCAGGATGCCGGTGCCGAAATCCCTCCCCATGGCGGCGCGCGCCCCGGAATTCATAGCCCATCTCGGCTACGCGCTACGAGGAGAGATGGTCATCGTCGCCCTCGGCCCGCTCACAAACGTCGCACTTGCTCTAAAGGGCGAGCCCAGCCTGGTCAAATGGGTCAAGCAGATCATCGTCATGGGGGGCGCTTTCAACTGCCCGGGCAACACCACCCCGCACGCGGAGTTCAACGTGTTCAACGATCCCGAAGCGACGGACCTCGTCCTTAACAGCGGCGTTCCGGTGCGAATGGTGGGAATCGACGTCTGCAGGCAGGTGTACATCACTGGCCTGGAGAACGTGTGGTACTTCGGCGAGTCCCGGAGCGCGCACCTGGCCAACAAGATCCTCAGCGGCTACTTCGCTACACACCCTTCCAGGAGTCGATTCCACCTCTACGATCCGCTTGCCATGGCCGCAGCCATCCAGCCTGACCTGTTCACCTTCAAGAATGCCATCATTCGGGTCGAGACGGCGGACAGCGAGTACCGTGGCCGCACGACCGCGACCCTTGACCAGGAGAGCGTCGTCCATCTTGCAGTGGGCGTCGATGCGCCGCGAGCGTCAAAGCTGATTAGCGAACGTCTCGCAGCCGGTCCGTAGCCGGAACTTCCCTTGACCATCAGATTCAAATCGCGCTAGAATCAGTTGTTGACCAATTTAATCCACAAATCCCTGGCCGGGCTTTGCCCGCCGGGCACGAGAGGCGTAAGCCAGTGACGACACCGACCACGACACCAAAAGTAATATCGCGCACAAGTGAGCTCCAATCTGACTACAAGTGGGGCTTCTTCACAGACATCCCGTCCGACTTTGCTCCCAAGGGCATAAACGAGGACATCGTCCGCCTTATCTCCGGCAAGAAGAATGAGCCCGAGTTCATGCTGGAATGGCGGCTCAAGGCGTTCCGCCACTGGATAAAGCAGGACTACAGGGAGCCTCGCTGGGCGAAGGTGGAGTTTCCGCCGATCGACTACCAGGACATCTACTACTACGCTGCTCCGGCATCCCACAACGAAAAGCCGAAGAGCATGGACGATGTCGATCCCGAGCTGCTGAAGACGTTCGAGAAGCTGGGCGTGCCCATGCGCGAGCGCGAAAAGCTGGCGGGTGTCTCCACAGGCGTGGCCGTTGACGCGGTGTTCGACAGCGTGTCTGTCGGCACCACGTACCAGAAGGCTCTTGAGAAGCACGGCGTCATCTTCTGCTCCATGAGCGAGGCAGTGCAGAACCACCCGGAGCTGGTCAAGAAGTACCTTGGCTCCGTCGCCCCCTATTCCGACAACTTCTTTGCTTCGCTTAACTCCGCGGTCTTCTCGGATGGGTCGTTCGTGTACGTCCCCAAGGGCGTGCGCTGCCCTATGGAGCTCATGACGTACTTCCGCATCAACGCGGCCAACACAGGCCAGTTTGAGCGGACGCTGATCGTCGCGGACGAAGGCTCGTACGTGAGCTACCTTGAGGGTTGCACCGCGCCGATGAGAAAGTCGCACCAGCTCCACGCCGCAGTCGTCGAGCTAATCGCTCTCGACGGCGCTGAGATCAAGTACTCTACCCTCCAGAACTGGTACCCAGGCGACAGGGAGGGCAAGGGCGGCGTCTACAACTTCGTCACCAAGCGCGGCAAGGCGTTCAAAAACTCGAAGATCTCCTGGACACAGGTCGAAACCGGCTCGGCGATCACCTGGAAGTACCCCAGCGTGATCCTGCAGGGCGACAACTCTCAGGGCGAGTTCTATTCGGTAGCGCTTGTGAACAACAAGCAGCAGGCCGACACCGGTACGAAGATGATCCACATCGGCAAGAACACCAAGAGCACGATCGTCGCCAAGGGCATCTCTGCGGGCCAGGGCCAGAGCACCTACCGCAGCCTCGTCCAGATACTGCCGACGGCGGACAACGCTACGAATTTCACGCAGTGCGACTCCCTGCTCGTGGGCGACAAGTGCGGCGCTCACACGGTGCCGTACATCGAGGTGCGCAACCCCACGGCGCGGATGGAGCACGAGGCGTCCACGTCCAAGGTCAGCGACGACCAGCTCTTCTACTGCAACCAGCGCGGCATCGACGGCGAAGAGGCTCACTACCTCATCATCAACGGCTTCTGCCGCGGCATCTTCCAGGAGCTCCCATTCGAGTTCGCGATGGAGGCGCAGCAGCTGCTGCGCGTGAGTCTGGAAGGTACGGTGGGATAGGCGGGGGATTGCGTAGCCCGCCCCGATTCCATCGGGGCCTGTATTGGTCGCGCGCGCCACCCGTCAACAACCCAGGCCCCGATGGAATCGGGGCAGGCTACAGGAAACGAACCGGCAGCATCAATTCATGAAATGTTCCAGTCACCAATCGTCGCGGCACGCGGCGCCACTGACGTGGCGGCCGGCCGCGGACACATCGCGTGAATACAATCCAAACGGCGGCGTACAGTTCAAGCGCTGCCGCCGCCACAGGAGCGATCAGAAACAATGCTTGAGATACGGACTCTTCACGTATCCGTTGAAGATACAAAGATCCTGAAGGGCGTCAACCTCACGGTGAAGGCCGGAGAGGTGCACGCCATCATGGGGCCGAACGGCAGCGGCAAAAGCACGCTGACGAACGTCATCGCCGGAAGGCCGGAGTACACGGTCACGGACGGCGAGATCACCTACAACGGCAAGAACCTGCTGGAGATGCCGCCGGACCAGCGCGCCCGCGAGGGTGTGTTCCTGGCGTTCCAGTACCCCGTGGAGCTTCCGGGCGTCCGCAACCGCCAGTTCGTGAAGGCGGCGCTGGACGCCAAGCGCAAGCACCAGGGACTGCCCGAGCTGAGCGCGCGCGACTTCGACAAGGTCTGGAAGGACACCGTCGCTAAGGTCGGAATTAACCCGGAGCTGGTCAAGCGCAACGTCAACGAGGGCTTCTCCGGTGGCGAGAAGAAGCGCAACGAGATGCTCCAGATGGCCATCCTCGAGCCGGCCCTCGCCCTGCTGGACGAGACCGACTCCGGCCTGGACATCGACGCGCTGAAAGCCGTGGCGGACAACGTGAACGCAAGCCGCCGCCCGGACCGCGCGATCCTGCTCGTTACGCACTACCAGCGCCTGCTGAACTACATCGAGCCCGACTTCGTCCACGTGCTCATGGACGGCCGCATCGTCATGGAAGGCGGCAAGGAGCTGGCCAAGCAGCTGGAGTCCAAGGGCTACGACTGGGTAAGAGAACAGGTAGCCACAGGCAAAGCATAGCCCTTGTTCCTCTCCCTCAGGCAAGATAACTAACAACGATACGGCATAACAATGACCCAAACTCTCGAAAAATACGACAAGTACAGGGCCGACTTCGCGGTCTTTGAGCGGGCGCTGCCCTCAAACGGCGCATCGAAGCTGGGCGAGCTGCGCAAGCACGCCTTCGCGCGCTTCACTGAGCTCGGCTTCCCGACCGCCACGCGCGGCAACGAGAAGTGGCGCTTCACTAACATCGGCCCGCTCGCGGCCGCCACCTTCGTTTACCCGCAGGCCGCCCCCAGGGTGACCGCGAAGCAGCTCGCATCCGTCGCCACTTACGCGGCCAAAGGGCTTCGCATGGTCTTCATCAACGGCAAGTTCTCGGCGGGCCTCTCCGACCTTTCGAGCGCGACCGGCGACCTGACGATCAAGAATCTTGCCGACGCGGCGCATGACAACGGCAAGGCCGTCGATAGCGTCCTCGGTTCGCTGGCCCCGGTGGAGCACAACGGCTTCACGGCGATAAACACCGCGTTCGTCCGCGACGGCGCATTCATCCAGATCAAGCCGGACACAGAGGTCAAGGAGCCGCTAAACCTCGTGTTCCTGTCCACGGCGGGGCCGGAGGCGTTCGTCGCCTACCCGCGCGTGCTGGTCATTGCCGGGAGGCACAGCAAGATCACGGTTATCGAGAGCTACGTGAGCCTCGGCGACGGCACGTACTTCACCAACGGCGTCGGAGAGTTCGTCGCCGAGGACGGCGCGAAAATCGACCACTACCGGTTCCTGCAGGAGAGCGAGAACGCCTACCACATCGGCAACACCGCCGTCCGGCTTGAGCGCGACAGCACATTCAAGTCGACGTCCATCGCCCGCGGCGCGCGCATCGCCCGCAACGAGGTCCACCTCCTGCACAACGCCCCCGGCAGCGCCAGCGCGCTCTATGGGCTCTATGCCACCAACGGCGCGCAGCAAATCGACAACCACATCAACATCGACCACGCCGTCCCGCACACTACCAGCGATATCTTCTTCAAAGGCATCCTGGACGGCAACTCAAGGGCCGTGTTCAGCGGCGGCGTGCTCGTCCGCAAGGACGCTCAAAAGACAATAGCAACGCAGTCGGACAAGAACCTGATCCTGTCGAGCGGCGCGCGCATCAACACCAAGCCCAGCCTGGAGATATTCGCGGACGACGTGAAGTGCGCGCACGGCGCTACCGCCGGCGCAGTGGCGGAGGACATCCTCTTCTACGCTCAGAGTCGCGGCCTGGACAGGGAAACGGCGCAGAAGATACTCATCTACGGCTTTTCCAGCGAGATCATCCAGAAGATAGAGCCGGAGGCCTTCCGCCGCCACGTAGACGCCATTTTCTCAGGCGGCATGGAGCTGCACGAGTAGCAGTAAGTCGTCGGCAGTCAGCAGTCGGCCAGACAAAAGCAGGTGAGATAGATGTCATCCGACCTTCAAGAGCTATACCAGGAGATTGTGATGGAGCATAACCGCAAGCCACGCAATTTCCGCAAGATGAACAACCCCACGTGCTCCGCCAACGGACACAACCCTTTTTGCGGTGACAACATCACCCTGTTCATCAACCTCAAGGACGACAAAATCGAGGACATCGCGTTCCAGGGGTCCGGCTGCGCCATCTCCCGCGCTTCGGCATCGCTCATGACCGAGGCGGTGAAAGGGTATTCGACGAACGAGGCGGAAGGCCTTTTTGAGACCTTCCGAACGATGGTCACAGAGGGCCCTTCCGAGGGCAGCAAGGACGAAGAGGCGCTCGGCGACCTGGCGGTACTGGCCGGGGTACATGAGTTCCCGACGCGCGTAAAGTGCGCGACGCTGGCCTGGCACGCGCTGCACGGGGCGCTTAACGGCAAGAAAAAGGTCTCATCGGAGTAGGCGAATCCCAGGAGATGGGCGTATGCACATCCCAATGCAAGTAGACTACGGCGTCAGGGCGCTGATTGACCTCGCCGAGCACGAGAGCGAGGGTCCGGTGCGCGCCTCCGATATTGCCCAGCGGCAGGGAATACCCGAGCCGTACCTGGCGCGCGTGCTCCACATGCTCCAGCGCCAGGGCATCACCGCCAGCCAGCGCGGCCCGCTCGGTGGCCACGCCCTCGCGCGCCCGCCTTCGCAAATCACCATGGGCGAGGTCATGGTGAACCTGGGCGGCACCATCAACCTTGTGAGCTGCCTGGACGATGCCGGCCGATGCACGCAGTCGCCACAATGCGGACAGCGGAGCGTCTGGCGGGACGTTGAGCAGGCGATCCAGAACGTGCTGAACAACACGACTATCGCGGACCTTGTGGAGCGCATGAAGCAGCCCGCCGAGGCCGTGCACAACGAGGCGGTGACGACGGCGTAGCGCTCCTTGGGCTGCCTGGACCGTTCCACAGAGCCGTTGGAGGAACAGGGCATAGGCCATCACCCTCTCTGTCGGCCGGAGCGCCGACATCTCCCCCATCGAGGGGGAGACAAAAGGGAGGGAAGAGATCGGAGGGGGTAAGATTCTTTGGCTTATACAAAGATCGGTAAGGTATGGGAAGTGCCGCGAGGCGCGGTCCGCCCTTACTTCGTTGCCGACAAAGAGGTTATCGTTTGCCACACGTCCCAGGGCCTGTACGCCGTCGACAACATCTGCTCCCACGAAGAGGGCTCCCTTTACATGGGCGAGTTACGGGGCTGCGAGATCGAGTGTCCCCTTCACGGGGCTAAATTCGATGTCCGCAACGGCAAGGTGATGTCCGGTCCGGCCCTGAGGCCCATCTCGGCATTTCCGGTGCGGGTCACCGGCGAAGACATTGAGATAGACATTTAGGCGCTGCGCCTGAGCGTCCGCTCTGGCGGACGTCCCAACGGAACGAAAGAGTGAACGAATGAGCAGTACCAAACCGCACAAGGCTGTTGCGGCCGTCCATGGGCCGGACATCAACAAGATCCGCGCGGACTTCCCTATCCTTTCGCGCAAGGTCTACGGCAAGCCGCTCGTCTACCTGGACAATGCCGCCACCTCGCAGAAGCCGGCGAGCGTGATCAAGGCGCTCTCGGAGTACTACGAGGGCTATAATGCGAACGTCCACCGTGGCGTGCACGCGCTCAGCATGGAGGCAACCGACAGGTACGAAGAGGCTCGCCGCAAGGTTGCGAAGTTCATCGGCGCCAGGCACGAGGAGAGCATAATCTGGACGCGCGGCGCCACCGAGGCGATCAACCTTGTCGCGTATACGTGGGCGCAGCAGAACATCAAGCCCGGCGACGAAATAGTCCTGACTCCCATGGAGCACCACAGCAACCTGGTGCCCTGGCAGAAGGTGGCGGCGGACAAGGGGGCGAAGATAAAGTTCTTCGGCATGACCGGGGAGCAGACGCTGGACCTCTCGAACGTCGACGAGGTCATCACCCCGAGAACGAAGCTCGTGGCGATCGTCCACGGCTCAAATTCTCTGGGCACCATTAACCCCGTGAAAGAGCTGACCGCGAAAGCCCACGCAGTTGGGGCGACCGTTCTCGTCGACGGCGCCCAGAGCGTCCCGCACATGCCCATTGACGTCGAGGACATCGGCTGCGACTTCCTCGCCTTCTCCGGCCACAAGATGGCCGGACCGACCGGAATCGGCGCTCTGTACGCGCGGCCGGAGCTGCTGCAGAAGATGGAGCCGTTCATGCGCGGCGGCGACATGGTTCTGGAAGTGAGCTATGAGTCCGCAAGCTGGAACGCCGTGCCCGCGAAATTCGAGGCCGGCACTCCGAATATCGCCGATGCCATTGGCCTCGCCGCCGCGGTGGACTACCTCTCCGCCATCGGCATGGAGAACATCCGGCGACACGAGATGGAGCTCACGGCGTACGCGCTGAAGCGGTTCGACGAAATCGCCGACGATGTGAAGGTCTTCGGCCCCCGCGACGTGCGCATCCGCGGCGGGGTGGTCCCGTTCCATTCGCCGGACGTGCACCCGCACGATCTCGGCACCTTCCTTGACCGCGAGGGCATAGCCATACGGACGGGCCACCACTGCACGATGCCGCTGATCCGCAAGCTGGAGGTGCCGGCAACCGCGCGCGCATCCTTCTACCTGTACAACACGCAGGAGGAGGTCGATATCCTGGTCGAAGCCCTGAAACGAGCCCTGAGGTACTTCGTACATGGTGTCAACCGGGCTTAGCGGCCTCTACCGGGACGCGATCCTCAACCACTGTCGCCGGCCCCGCAACCAGGCGCCGATAGAGTCACCTAATGCGAAAGGCCACGCCCTCAACCCCCTGTGCGGCGACGAGGTAACCTTCGCACTGGTTATGTCCGGGGGCAGGGTCTCGGGAGTCTCCGCAAAAGCAGTGGGCTGTGCGATCAACCAGGCGACTGCCTCAATGCTCTCGGAGGCGGTGAAGGGCAAAGGCGAGAGGGAAGTTAGGATGCTCATATCGCTATTCAAGGGTATGATGCAGGGCGACGGCCCCTCTCCCGCCGACCTGTCGTCGATGGGTGACCTGACGGAGCTTATCGGTGTGCGCGAACACCCTGCCCGCATCAAGTGCGCATTGCTTGCATTCGCCGCCCTGGAGAACGGCGTCTCGCCCCGGGGATAACTTCCATCAGCCTACAACCACCGTCTCACGTTGCGCTTGTAGTCCACATACACCTCTCCGAATTTTCGCTCCAGGTACGCCTCTTCCCGCTCGATCACCCCTTTGACCATCACGAGCCACACCGCCGGCAGAAGGAGCAGCGGCCACAGCGCGTTGAAAGCGACGGCGACTCCCACGTATCCTAGGGAGAGGCCAATATAGATGGGGTTCCGCGAAAAGGCGAATGGCCCGGTGGCGATAATCCTGGTCGTGGTCCCGTGAGGCTCGACGGTTGTTCCGGCGCGCACCATGAGCGCCGCCGCCCACAGCCCCAAGAATACTCCAGGGGCTATCAACGAAACGCCCGCGGCAACACGTGCCGGGCCCTCGGGGAGAAATCGGACGGGGTAAAGGGCGTGGAGGATGAAGCCCAGGAGCAGGCCGGCTCCATATATCACCGGAGGAGGAGCGAATACCCCGGCGCTGTCCTTTCGCGCCAACGTCAGTTGCCCTGGCCGGGATTGGCTGTGCCGCTTGCCACGACCACCAGCTTCTGCTTGCGCCTGAGCGATACGCCCTCGCGAGGAAGGAAGATTACGGCAATCACCGTCGGCGGCACGAAGAATACCGCGTGAACGACAAGAGCGAACCCGAAGGCGTCCGCCTTTCCTACGCCCAGGAGACCCAACAGGTACACCACGGCGGCCTCAAACGCCCCTATGCCGCTTGGCGCGGCCGGTATGGCAGTGATGAAGAAGATAGTCGCCATGGTCACAAAGGTGACCTTGATCGGCGAAACGTCCAGGTTGAACGCCACCGCCACGATCCAGGCGGAGACGCCCACCAGAAGCCAGTAGACGATGGATACCAGGAACGAGCTGAGGAGCCTTAACCGCTGACCGCCGTAGGTCTTCACCGACTGGGCCATGGCCGCAAGGAACGCGATGCGGCGGATGAAGGCAATCGACTCGCCTCCCCAGGCGAATAGCCTGAACAGCGCCACAGCAAGGACGATTATCCCGATTGCGACCCAGATGAGAAAGCGAAACTGCTCCATCTCGTGGACGAAGGAGACCGCAACGGCAAGCACCAGGACGCTGGCGGCGGAGTCCACGAGTCGCTCCATGCCGATCGCCACAAGCGCAGTCGAACCCCGCAACCCGTCTTTCAGGGTAAGAACGGCGAGCTGTGTGACCTCGCTCACGACCCTCACAGGCATTATGTTGCTGAGCCCAAGCCCTTCATGCTGTACTATAAACAGCCGGGCGACGGACAGCTTTTCGTTGACGAAGAGTATCCGCCAGCGAACGGCCCTGACCCAGCCCGCCAGCATGAAGATAGCGACGGCAAGCAGAATGTGGATGACGGAGACGCTCGCCAGGTTCTCCCAGACGAGGCCCCATTCCAGCCCCCTGACTGACAGCCAACCCAGCACCAGGCTTGCCACTATGCCAATGACCAGCCTGGCCGGTCCCAGTATTCGGTCTTTCATTTCAAGTTAAGAGCCGGTCCGCGAATATGAATAACAGTGCCTCCCGGTGTCGTCGGAGGTAGTATAAGTGAGCCTAACCTACAAAGCCAGACTAGTCCATACCATAGCGTGCACACGGGCAACAGCCCGCATGCGGCAACAGTCCACTCACCCAGTATTTCAACAAATTATGTGCAAGGCAACATCGTAGAGGGCTATGCTGATAGACTGCCACACACACCTTGACCAGTACGGCGATGAAGACGTCCGGTTGATTATGGAACGGTCCCGAGCGACCGGCGTTGCTTTCGTGATCACCGCGGGAACGACGGTCGCGGCATCTGATCGGTGCGTGGCGCTGACTGCCACGCATCACGACATGTTCGCCGGTGTGGGCATTCACCCCATGGACCTGACCGGCCCGGTGGACGAAACAACGTACGGCGCGTTGAAGTCCCAGGCGATATCCACCGACAAGGTCATCGTCATGAGCGAGATTGGGCTGGACTTCATGGAAGGCTGCCCTCCCCGCGAAGTACAGTACCAGGCCTTCAGGGAACAGATCAGGCTGGCGCTTGAGCTGCGACTGCCGATTGTCTACCACAGCCGCGAGGCGCACGCGGAGTCGATTCGCGTGCTTAGGGAGGAGCAGGCGCACAAGGTTGGCGGGGCGGTCCACTATTTCCAGGCCGACTGGGATACGGCCCGCCATGCCATCGATCTCGGATTCTACATCTCCCTGGCGCGTCCGCTGCTGAGGCTACCCCACTTGCAGGAGGTAGCCGCAAGGACCCCACTCGAATGGATAGTCCTGGAAACGGACGCGTTTCCTCAGCCGTTCAAGCCGAAGAGAGAGAACTGGACCGAGCCCCGCCACCTGGTCGAGATCGCGGCGAAGCTGGCGGAAATCAAGAACATGGACCCCGCGCAAGTCATAGAGGCCACCGGGCGAAACGCCCTCCGCATGCTGGAAGAGCGACGGAGCGCAATTGCACGTTATGTGCAGATTTGACTGACCCTCTCCTCAAGGCGCCACGGACACAAAAGTGTCTATGACGACGTACGGGACGATTACGACGCCCACAAACCAGCCCACAAGCGTTCCGAGGGCCGCGCCGATCCAGTCGCTCTTCTGGACTTCGTGCATTGCAATTGCACCGGCGAAGAGTATCCACAACTGCGCGGCCAAGCCGATGAAATTCCCAACACCCGGAATGGAGCTAAACATAAACAGCACGCCGGGCAGATAGCAAATCCCCAGGACGCGCAGCACGTCCCTGAACGAGCCGCCGCCGTGCATGAAGATTTTCCCCATCAGTACTGCGATGCCCGCCCAAATAATCCACCCTACTAGCATCGTCAACACAGCCAGCCACAGGCCCAGCGCGCGCCCTCCGAGATCATCCAGAAGCGGCGGTACGTCTCTGCCGGCGTACCAGATGTTCAGATATCCGAATATGGTGGCGAACCCTGCCAGTATCACGATTCCGAGCGAATTCAGAACCAAATCCGGCCTCGCCGCCACTTCTGCGTAGACGGTGCGGTCAAATTTCGCCGCGCGAATTCCCCGAGCGAACATTCCCTTCATTGAGAGTCCTTTCAACGCGGTTCCGCCCGATTGTAACCCACGCCGCGAAGGCCGGTCTAGCAGCCTAA
Source organism: SAR202 cluster bacterium (assembly GCA_016872355.1). Classification (NCBI taxonomy): domain Bacteria; kingdom Bacillati; phylum Chloroflexota; class Dehalococcoidia; species SAR202 cluster bacterium. The sequence goes on from VGZY01000007.1 coordinate 25,347, forward strand.
AGTCCATGTTCGTACAAGTAAGTTATAATGGGACTAATGGCCTATAGTGAGCGAAATATATAAATTACCAAGCGTGGAATCGTCGTATATAATTGTGCCGATTCGGCAGCTTTTCCTGACAGTGAATGGACATTACCAACTTCCACCAGCTCTACATTTTCCACACCGTGGCAAGCATGGGCAGCTTCTCCGGGGCCGCCCGGTCGCTCTCCCTGAGCCAGCCTGCCGTGTCCATACAGGTGCGCGAGCTGGAAAAGTCTCTCGGCTCTCCACTCTTCTACCGCACCCGTCGCGGACCTATGCTCACTGACATTGGCCGCGCCGTCCATGAGTACACCCAGCGGATATTCGCGCTCGCCGATGAGATGCACCAGAAGGTCCACGACATCCAGGGGCTCGCGGGAGGGCGCCTGACAATCGGATCAAGCTCCACCGCGGGTGAGCAGATCCTGCCATGGGTCATCGGCAAGTTCCAGAAGATCTACCCGGACGTGGACGTTTCCGTTTCCATCTCCAACACTGAAGACGTTCTCACTAAAATCAGGAACCGGGAGATGGACCTGGGCATGGCCGGCGCCAGCGTAGATATTGAAGGGCTGGCCTCCTTCCCGTACGTTGAAGACGAGATTGTGTTCGTGTCGGCGCCCTCTCATCACCTCGCGGCTATGGAGTCCGTTCCGGTTGCGGCACTGCTGTCCGAGCGGTTCGTGATGCGCGAGGTCGGCTCTGCAACCCGCAGGATTGCCGCCCAGTGCCTTGCGGAAATGCAGCTCCCTGTAAAGATATCGGTTGAGCTGGGCGGCAACGAAGCGGTCAAGCGGGCTGTGCAGGCGGGGCTGGGGCTGGGGATGGTCTCCCGGTTCTCCGCCGCGCCGGACATCCAGGCCGGGCTCCTCACGCGACTCCAGGTTGAGGGCTGGGCGTGCAAGCGCTCTCTCTACGTCTTCTACCGCATGGACAGGCACCTGCCGGCGGCCCAGCAGGCTTTCCTTACCTTCTTGCAGCAGGAACACCCCCTCCCACCCTCTTGAGTCCCCTCCTTGCCGGGCCTTCTCAGGGCAGGTATTCTTGTTTGCGCCCAGCACGCCCCCAAGGAGTCCCAGGTGAAGCACCTCAAGCTCGGCCGCGTCTATTACGAGATAAGCCGCAACAATCCCTCCGCGCTTTCAATATCTCCCGGAGAAACGGTCCGTCTCGAGACCGAAGATACCTTCAACGGCCTCGTCCGGAAGGAAGGCGACCACCGCGACCTCAAGCGCAAGCCCTGGGGCAACCCGCAGTCCGGCCCTATCTTTGTGGAGGGCGCGGAGAAGGGGGATACCCTTTCGGTCGAGATACTCAAGATAGACCCGCTCAGGGGGCAAGCGGCTAACGACATGTCGTGGGGCGCGCGTGGAATGGGCGACTTCCTCGGCCCCGACGTGCCGCGCAACACGCGCATCGCCCCGATCCGCGACGGCAAGGTGTGGTGGAGCCCGAAGGTTGCGATCCCTTACGCGCCAATGATCGGCACCATCGGCACCGCCCCGGAGATGGGCGCGCCCACAACGTTCCCTGCCGGCCCTTACGGCGGCAACATGGATATCAAAGAGGTCACCGTGGGCGCGACGGTCTACCTGCCTGTATACGTTCCCGGCGCGCTCCTGCATGTCGGCGACGGCCACGCTGCGCAAGGGGACGGCGAGGTCTGCGGCACGGCGCTGGAAATGCCCGCGGACATCACGATCAAGGTTGACCTCGTGAAGGGCAAGACCATCCAGCGGCCCCGCATCCGCAATGCGACAGAGATTATGGCCGTGGCCACCGGCACGCCGATGGAGCGATCGGTGGCGCAGGCCTACGCGGACCTCATTCTCTGGATGGAGGAGGAGTTCGGCGTCAATCGCTGGGACGCCTACAGCCTCTGTACGATGGTCGGGGCCGTCTCGGTAGGCTACCACTTCCTCGGCACGGTCGCCGCAAAGATCGAGCTTGAATACGTTCAGGCAGCAGCCAAATAACGCTGCGACCGTTCATTGTTCCTGTAGCCCGCGCGATTCATGGCGCCTGTCTCGCTCGCCAGCCAGGACTCAATTAGACAAAGGCGCGATGAATCGCGCGATTACATTAAGAACCACCTGAGAGGCCCCTAGTTGTCTTTCCTTCCCCCAACCTCCTCCATCGCGCTCAAAGAGTGGGCCGTGGCGGTGAACGCCATGCTCTCCGGCGAGCTGATCGTCATACTCCGCAAGGGAGGCATCCACCGCGACGATAAAGAGTTCCGGATTCTTCACCCGGAGTTCCTGCTCTTTCCGACGTACGAGCACCAGAAGGCAGAGCTTCTCCGGCCGGAGCACCACAACGCCCTGGAGCGGTCGATGGCAGAGGACGACGTGCCCGGCCTGGTTACCATTTCGGCGTGGACCGAGGTGACGGACGTCTACGAGCTCAGGGAGGAGGACGCGCTTCAACGGATTTCCGCCTTCCACATCTGGACCGACGAGTATGCCTCCAAGCGCCTCCACTGGCGACCGAAGCAACCGTTGATGGTGGCCCTTCTGCGAGTCTACAGGCTCCAGCAGCCGCAGGCGCTCCCCGTTCTGGACGAATACAACGGGTGCAAGTCCTGGGTAGACCTCGGCCAGGACGTGCCTCTCGGTTACATGACCCCGGCGCTCACGGACGCTGAATACGAGGGCCGCGCGACGGAAGTCCGCAAGACTCTTGCCGCCCTCCCCGGCGTAACCACCGTCCCGGTCGCCGGGAAGCCGGGCATATGAAGTACCGCGCCCTGGGAAAGACGGGCATAAAGGTGTCTGAAGTAGGATTCGGCCTGTGGACCCTGAGCTCAGTTCAGACACGAACGACTACGATGCAGGAAAGCGTCAACCTGATCAGCGCGGCGCTTGACCTTGGGGTGAACTTCTTCGACACCGCCGATATCTATGCGGAAGGGTACTGCGAGGAGCTTCTTGCCACTGCGCTGCGGCGTCGCAGGCATGTCGCCGTCATCGGCGCGAAGGCCGGGTACGACTTCTATTCATTCAACCCGTTGCTACTGCCGGGCAAGAGACCGCAGAAATTCACGGCAGATCATATCCGGTACGCCTGCGAGAGAAGCCTCAAGCGGCTGGGGACGGACTACATCGACGTCCTCCAGCTTCACTATCCCGGATTGAACGTAATTGGTAAGGACGAGCTTTTCCGCGATCTCGAGAGGCTAACTGTGGAGGGGAAGGTCCGGAGCTGGGGAGTAGCGGCGGGCAATTCGCCTCAGGGCGCGGAGGTGGCGCTGGCCGTCATTGAGGAGCGCCGCGCGCCGTCAGCGCAGATACCGTTCAGCGCCGTTGACCAGCGTGCCGGCAGGCAAGTGTTCCCAAAGGCAGCGGCCGCCGGCGCGGGCGTGATTGTAAGGGCGCCGCTGGCCGGTGGGCTGCTCACTCCCTCAGGCGAGGCTGTGCGCGAGCCGGAAGAGGACTGGATGCAGATAACGCCCGCGTTGCCCCCCCACGCTCGCAAAATTAGCGACGCGCTCACATTCCTTCCCCGCGAGCTCGGCGCCTCGCTGGCCCAGGTCGCGGTCAAGTACGCGCTGGCGATGCCGTCCGTCGCCACGGCGCTGCCGGACATGAGAAGCATGGAGCAAGTAGCGGAATTCACGGAAACATCGGACAAGCCCGAAATCCCCCAGGAGTACCTGGAGCGCATAGAAGAAATCTACGCTACTTACGACTCCAGGGGTCCCCGGGAGCGGCCATTGGGCGAGTAAGACTGGCCTTCGGACTCGTCGTCAGCATCAGGATCCGGCGCGTCTTCATCAGTCTGTTCCAGGTCTGCTTCCAATTCGATCTCTTCCGGCTCCTCTGAGGGCTCCGCCTCTGCCGCTTCGACTGCGACATCTCCACCGGCAGTCCGCCGCTGGGTCCGCTTCTTCACCCGCAGGCGCTTCATCTCGCCTTCGATGAGCCGGTAGTCCTTCTGCGGAAGAAGGTGGAGGGTATCGAAGAATGCGAGCGGCCAGTCTTCCGGCGCCCACCGTTTCACGTACTCCAGCCTCGGCCCGACCACCAGGGCATCGATGTAGTCCTCGGGGTCCATGACCATCATCGGCCGCATTTTCACGCGGAGCGGGAACGTCTCCCCCTGCCCGTCCTTGTTCCAGATCGGGGTCTCGTCCTCGTAGTACTTGGAGGTCACGATGGCGATGGCGGGCCACTTCCGCATACCCGTCACATATATAAGTACCCGGTCCTCGGGCTCCATCCTTCGCGCGCGCTTGCGCTGCTTCGCGGTCATTCCATAAACGGAGAAGCCCAGCGACTTTGTTACGCTAAACTGCTCCGGCGTCTGGACTACCATCCAGTAGTTTTTGGGCATAGGTTTGCATTTTCCAGCCGTCCGATTGTCACCCCGTGTATTCTACCATCCCATCCGGCGCCGCGCCGCCGGACTATCAAAGCAACTAGCCCAGACGGCTAAATCTCGCGAATTACGTTGTACATATGCATAAAGAGCTTCGCGGCTTCTCGTATGAATCCCAGTGGGCCCACGCTCTTTGTCTTGTCCACGTGTAGCTGGACCTGCTTCTGGAAGAATGAGAACTCTGTATGGTACGTTCGATCGTCCTTTGAGAGGGCCGCGGCCATGCGTCGCGATTCCTCCGGCGGCACGAGCTTGTCTCCGCGGTCGTGCATGATAAGGACGCGCGCCGATATCTTGTCGATGTTGGTGCTCGGCGAGACCGCCCGCATGAACTCCCCTATCTGAGGCCCCAGCGTCGCCATCAGCCGCTCGGTATCCTCGAACGGCACGCCCTCCAGCAGCAGGTACGCCGCCCTGCCCTGCTCAGTCGCCATGCCGTTCCCCCCGAGGTCCGCCGCATCGTCGTTGTCCTTGAAGATGCGGGTGAGGAGTTCGCGGTCGCCTTCGTCCGGAACGCCCTCGATAACGTGGTGCCGGAACACGCCGAAGGTGAGCTTGTCCGTCTCCCACGGCGTCACTTCGTTGCCGTCGAACCGGCAGCGGCACGCGATAGCCCTTGCCAGGTCGTACATGTCGTAATAGCCCGCGAACAGGTTTACGAACTTCACGTGATGCCGGATTCGGTCATCCTCCGCGGCAACCATTGTCATTGACGCGCCGACGCATATGCCGCCCATGCCCACCCTGTCCGGGTCCACCTCATCCAGCGAGCGCAGGTACTGGAAGCCGAGGACCAGGTTATCGATATCTTCAACGACTATGTAGTTCTCCTCCTGTGTCTTCAGCCACGGCATCATGACCACCATTCCGGACCTGGCGAGCCCCTCGGCCAGCGCCACGACGCGCGGGTCGAAGCGCCCTCCCGGCACAACGCCCTGGAAAAAGAGCACCGCGCTGTGGCGGCCGCCACCCGGAGGAAGATAGAGGTCGGCGACCGCCTGTCCGCCGTTCGACAATGGGTAATAGACCTCCCTGTATGCCGGGTCCCCCGTGAACCACACCTGGGGCTTGATCGGAATGGACGGCAGCACCTGCGGCACAAAGAGCGCGGTCTTGAACGCGGCCCTGCCCTGCGGGGTCACGAACAGCAGAGTGGCGATCAGAAACGCAAACACTGCTAGCGAGACTCCGGCGCGCAGCGCAATACGCCGCGCGCGGGGACTTTCCATCGTTCGGCGGAGTCTATCAAGTATGTTCGAGTACAAGGTCAAGCGGCGCCCTCAGTCAGGAGGTAAGACGCTCCGCGGCGTCTTTCCTGTATTATACTTACACAGTCTTCCCAAACCCGGAAAAGGATGGTCCGCGCCCATTGACGAGCACTGGCCGGAGACCTAGTGTCGGCGCCATTATCGTCGCGGCGGGCAGCAGCCTGCGAATGAACGGCGTGGACAAGATAATGCTTGACCTGTCAGGCAGGCCGCTCCTGTCCTACGCCGTCCGGGCCTTCGAGGAGTCACCTAAAATTGACCGCATCGTCCTGGTCCTCTCGGAGCAGAACCAGACGGCCGGTAAGGGCCTTGTGGCCTCTGAAGGGTGGCGAAAGGTGGTGGGAGTCTGCACCGGCGGAGCCCGCAGGCAGGACTCGGTCCGAAACGGCATCGCGATGCTCGGCGACGTGGAGTGGACCATCGTGCACGATGGGGCAAGGCCATTCATTGACGGTCCAATGATCGCCCGCGGGCTGGCCGAGGCCGCCCGCACAGGCGCCTCAGTGGCCGGCGTCCCGGTGAAGGACACGATCAAGCGCGTGAGTGCGGAGCGGGTGGTCACGGAGACCGTGCCGCGGGATGGGCTCTGGTCCATTCAGACGCCGCAGGTCTTTCGAACAGCCATCCTGCGGGACGCCCACGCGCGGGTGCCCGAGGATGTCACGGACGATGCTTCGATGGTCGAGCGGGCCGGCGGGGCCGTAACGATATTCGATGGCTCCCCGGACAACATCAAGGTCACGACGCCGGAAGACATCGCCATCGCCGGGGCGATCCTGAAGGCGCGGAGTGAGCGCGCCCCGGCGTAAGGGCCGGGCCCGGAGGACGGAAGATGAACACACGCTCGGGCATAGGCTTCGATGTTCACCCGCTGGTCACGGGCCGCAGACTGGTGCTCGGCGGCGTCCATATCCCCTTCGAGAAGGGGCTGAAAGGTCATAGCGACGGAGATGCCCTCACGCATGCCATCATCGACGCCCTGCTGGGCGGCGCCGGCATGGGCGATATCGGCACGCACTTCCCTTCTTCCGACAAGTCCCTGAAGGATATCGACAGCCAGAAGCTGCTCGTGAACACGATGCGCCTGCTGGATATGCACGGCTGGCGAGCCACTTATGTTGATGCTACAATTATCGCCGAGCGCCCGGTGCTGAGGCCGCACTGCGACAGCATTAAAGCGGCGCTCGCGGTCTCCCTTGGTATTGATCCACGCAACGTCAATATCAAGGCCAAAACTACAGATGGGCTCGGGTTCACCGGCAGGGGCGAGGGCATCGCCGCCATGGCCATCGCAACCCTCCAACTACCATGAAGCTCTACAGCACCCTCACCGGCGCCATTCAGCCCCTTTCGCCACACGGCGACGCCGTCACGATGTACGTCTGCGGCATCACCCCATACTCGCCGTCTCACGTAGGCCACGGTATGCGCTCCGTCATTTTCGACGTCCTTCGCCGCTACCTCGTCTACAGGGGCTACAAGGTCCGGCACGTTGAGAACTTCACGGACATCGACGACAAGCTGATCAACAGCGCCGCGAAGCTGGGGTGCACATACCTGGAGCTTGCTGAAAAGCATATCCAGGACTATCTGAAGAACATCGACGCGCTGAACGTGCAGCGCGCCCACGTATACCCTCGCGCCACCCAAGAAATCCCAAAGATTATTGAGATTATTGACGGGCTTATCAAGAAGGGTTACGCCTACCGGTCCGAGGGAGATGTCTACTTCCGCGTGCGCCGGGACGATGACTACGGCAAGCTGAGCCACCGCTCGCTGGACGATATGAAGGCCGGAGCGCGGGTGGAAGTCGGCGAGCGCAAAGAGGACCCGATGGACTTCGCCCTCTGGAAGGGACAGAAGCCCGGCGAGCCTGCCTGGGGCAGCCCGTGGGGTCCGGGAAGGCCCGGCTGGCACATCGAGTGCAGCGCGATGTCGCTAAAGTACCTGGGCGAGACGATGGACATCCACGGCGGCGGCCAGGACCTGATCTTCCCTCACCACGAGAACGAGATAGCCCAGACCGAGTCCTTCACGGGCGTTGTGCCGATGGCGCGCTTCTGGGTCCACAACGGCTTGCTTCAGCTCGGAAACGACAAGATGAGCAAGTCGCTCGGCAACTTCATCACGCTAAGCGACCTGGTAAAGCTCGGCAGCCCGGACGCCATCCGCGTCTTCTTCTTGCAGTCGCACTACCGCAGCCCGCTCAGCTTCAGCGCGGATGGCATAGCGGCCCAGGAGCGCGCTCTCGAAAGGCTTCGCGCCGCGCTGGCGCCTGGAACAGGCACTGGCGACACTCTTGACCCGGCCCAGTACAGGGAGCGCTTCGACACGGCGATGGACGACGACCTGAATACGCCGCGCGCCGTCGCAGTGCTGTTCGACATTTCCCGCGACATCAACCGCGCCCGTACCGAGGGCCGCAACGTCGCCCCCGCACAGGCCGCCCTGCGCGAGATCGCCGGCGTCCTCGGCCTCACCCTGCAGGAGCGCAAGTCCTCCGCAGCCGACACCGACGTTGCGCCACTGATGGAGCTGCTCATAGAGACCCGCGCCGGCCTTCGCAAGGCCAAGCAGTACCAGCTGGCCGACCAGGTCCGCAACCGCCTCGCCGAGCTCGGCTACACCCTCGAAGATACCCCCTCCGGGACCGAGTGGAAGAAGGCCTAACACGGTTGAATCGAGGCTGTCATGGCAGTCCTGAAAAACAAGGTAATATCTTCCGGCTTCAACCACGACATCCCTCTGCCCTACCAGCTACGGCTAGAAGACTTCCAGATCGCGATGCAGGATATTTACGACTTTTTCTACGACGTTAACTCAGAACTGCTCGCAAAGGGCCTGCAGCGTCTGGACGATATGCTGCGGCCAGCCAACCTTTCCGGCCTGATTTCTGACATGCTTACGGCTAGCCTGGCGAAGCATTCCCGGACGCTAACCCGGAACAGGTTCTTCAACGGCCACCCGGACCTTATCGTCCAGGGCGTGTACCCGGGCAATAGCGTCAAAGCGGGCAAAGAGGGTATCGAAATCAAGTCGACCCGAAAGTCCGGAGGCGCCGTGGATACTCACGGCGCGAGAGAACAGTGGATGTGCGTGTTCGTGTACGCCGTGGACAACGATACTGAGCCCGCAACCGCGAGGTCACCGCTCACGTTCCTCGAGATTTACGTGGGTAAGGTGACCATAGAAGATTTCCGCAAGAACGCTCGAGGCGAACTCGGCACGCGTACTGCAACCCTTCACAAGGATGGAATCAAGAAGCTTCGGGAGGGTTGGCTTTACAAGGTGCCAGCGCTCAAGGTTTGAACTCGGCCAACTTCGGAATCGCCTTACAGGCCAAATCGAAGTAATGTGGGTCCTTCTCAATGCCGATACTCGCATAACCTACTGCTTCAGCAGCGGCGAGCGTCGAACCAGATCCGGAAAAAGGGTCGACGATTACTCCCCTGCCAAGGGGAAGCGCGGACCTCACTACCTGCCGGAGGAAAGCCTGAGGTTTGAGACTGGGGTGTGGCGCAATCGCTCTTTCTCGCTTTCTGGTGGGTGCAGACGCAATGACGTCACCGAAAGGCCGATCGGCAGACGGCCGCCTCAGCCCACCCGTGCCCCATTTGCGAAGATTGTCTTGAACACGTCCTTCGATAGGTTTGCGGAACACTAACCACGGCTCCCACATCGACCTTGGCATCACGCTAACCCCGCTAAACTCCTCATGGGCGTGCTTCGGCCTGTCACCGCCTCGCATCGTCATTGTCAGCCGCACAATTTCGCCGCGCCGCTCCAGTCCCGCCCTGTACAGGGCAGAGGCAACGATAAAGGAAAGCAGCGGATTAGAAGCAACGAAAACGTGGGCCCCCGGAACCAGCTTGGGCAAAAGCAGGCGACCCCATACGAAGAAATAAGAGTGGAGTTGTTCGAGTTGTTCTGCGGTAAGCGTGGTAAATCTCGGCAGTGGCGAGCGGACATGTCCATCAAACGACGGGGGAATTCGCCAAACCCCTCCTCGCCCCGCTCGAAGCTTCTGTTGCTGCTCAGGGGCGTACTCGTGAAGCCCGTACGGCGGATCGGTGACCACCGCCTGAAGGCTATTGGCACTTTGCCTTTCAATCCAATCAATGCAGTCAGTCTGGATGAGAGTCGCTCTACCGTATCGAAAAGTCCTCTCTTCCGGGACGGCTACAGCCATCTCCCGTTGTATCCCAGATGTGGGCTCAGTATTGAGCCTGTAGACCCCGCGGGACTCTCGAACGAATGTCGCCGGAGTGTTTAGTCTGAGATACGAACGAATCGACGAAGACGGCGTGGGTCCGGCAATCTCCTCCACCCTTGTCTCGATCTCTTTGATGGTCATTGGACGCGCCGTCAGCGACATTGCAGTCACAACAGCATCCCTAACGTGACCAGGCGAATATCTATGCGCAATGTTCTCCATGGCGTGCAATATTAGACGTCCAGACGTCAAAAGTCAATCGCACGAGAACACCTAACGCCTAGTCCCCTGCTACCGCGACATCCCGCGCCACGTCGGTTACGATGGAGGTGGGGTACCGCAACGCAATCTCAGGGAGGGGACGATGACAACCATGATGCGGACGTGCGAGGTTTGCGGGAACGAGTACGATAAGATCTTCAGGATAGTGACGGCCGACGGCAAGGCGCACACGTTCGATAGCTTTGAGTGCGCCATCCACGCTGTTGCCCCGGTTTGCAAGCACTGCGGCTGCAAGATCGTCGGCCACGGCGTTGAGGCGGAAGGCGCCATTTTCTGCTGCGCAAGCTGCGCGAGGATGGTAGGAGTGGTTGGGGTGGGCGACCGCGCCTGACCGGCGGAGAGACCGCTAGCGCTGCCGCTTCTTCAGTCGGTTGTGGATCAGCGATCCTACGACTATCGCAATCAGCGCAATCACACCGCGTATGACCAGGTCTTGCCCTCTCGTCACGTCCATTGAATCGGCGTAGGCCAGGTACGGGACCAGCAGCGCCCCGCCGACGACAAGGGCCACTATCAACCCGGTCAGCCAGGTGCGCAGGCCGGCGTTATCAGGACGCGTGTCTTTCTCCATAGTGCCCTCCTCCTCTCACGTACCTGCAGTCAGAGGCTCTGCCGCCTGAACGACAGCCACGACGCCCACACGCACGCGACGACCATCAAAACAGAAACGGCCAGCGGCCCGGCCAGCCCAGTCGCCCCCTGCCCCAGCGCAAGCGCCTTGCCTGCGGTGAACATGCCTGACGGGGTGAACGGCGTGATGTCCGGGAAGATTGAGAATACAGTGTTCAGGACCCATGCGCCAAGCCCCACACCCGCGGGATGTCTTTGCTCAGTGATATTGTCAGTAGGTAACTGCTCAGTGAATATGTCAGTCCATGAGAGGACTACATTTGACCGAGCAGTTACCTACTGACAATATCACTGAGCAAAGACAGCTGGTCCAGATAGGCTATGCGCCTCCTGACCTCGTTACCTGCCCGCTCGATGTCATAGCCCAGCACTTCTCCTGTCCCGGCGGTCGGGCTGTCCAGGCCGGCAAGGAGCCGTATCGTCGTTGTCTTCCCCGCGCCGTTCGGCCCGAGGAAGCCGAAGATGACCCCGGGCTGGACGGCAAGATCTAACCCGTCCAGCGCCGTCACTTCTCCGAACCGGCGCGTGAGTCCACGGCAGACTACCGCTGCCCTGTCGCTCATGCCTCCTCCCGCCCGAACACCAGGTATGCGACAGGGCCTATCAGGTTGACCACCACAATGATTACGCCCCAGAGGACCTTGTTCCCGCCTTTCACCCTTCGCTCAGGTTTCAACAGGTCCTTCAGGGCAAAGGCCAGCAGCGTTACCTGGATGATCAAGACGGAGATCAGCAGCGGGAGGATCTCGGAGAAATCCATACGGCCTCCAGGACCTCGATGAGATTGTAGCTTGACTATCTCACAAACCGGCATTGCTGCACCAGACCGCTGTTCTACGAACAAAAAGAAAAGGCCCCGGCTTTTTGGCCGGGACCTGCAATTGAAATCCGTGTTTGCCGGGTGCTAGAACACCTTCACGCTGGCTATAGAAGTTGCGACGAAGGCGATCACAAGCACAATTGTGAAGTTGAACATCGTCTTCTCGATGCCGCGCCTGGTGCGGTACGAACCGTCGCCGCCTCCGAAAAGGCCGCCCCCCTGGCCTCGCACCTGCAACAGCACCACGGCAATTAGCACCAGCGCCAGCAGGATCTGAAGCACCAGGATGATCGTTCTCGTTAATTCGCTATCCATATCAACCCCATTCCAGGATCGCGCAGGGGCATCTCAAGATGGCGCGCCGGCGCGGCAAAGGGAAATTCGCTGAGATATTATCAGGCCAATGCGGGGGAAAATGCAATCGAAAGCAGGTGACCGGCTATCGCTTCGCCTCGGCGAGCTCGCGCGTTTTGGCTGCTGCGGCTTGTGCGGCCGCGCGGGTAGATACGACGTCGATGTGTTTCCCCGTGTACACGTCCATGATCGCCTGCGCCAGCTTGGTGGAGTCGTGGCGCACCGGGTGGGTGGCATCCACCAGGTCGCTTGCCACCACGCGGACGTGCTTCAGAGAGCGTCCATCGTTCGTCACGGGCTGGCCGAGGAATTGCTGGCCAAGCTCTACCTGCCGGTTATTGGCGATAACGAAATCGACGACCGCAGGGAAGGTGTGCGCCTGCAGCGCCTCCACATGGTCCGCGACCGAGTAGCCGAATGTCTCGCCCTTTTGAGTTGCTACGTTGCAAACGTAGACCTTCTTGGCGCGGGAGTGCTGTATCGCTCTGCAGATTTCCGGGACGAGGAGGTTGGGCAGAATGCTGGTGTACAGGCTGCCGGGCCCCACCACGATAAGCTGCGCCTCTTCGATCGCCCTCAGCGCCTCCAGGTGCGGCTCAGGGTTCTGCGGGTTGATCATGATACGCTCGATCGCGCCGTCGCTGGAGCCTATCTTCGATTCGCCGTGCAGGATGGATCCGTCCCGCATGCGGGCGGAAAGGCTCAGGTTCGCCATCGTGGCCGGCATAATCTTGCCGCGAACGGCCAGCACGCGACTGGACTCTATCAGCGCCTGTTCAAAGCTGCCGGTAATATTCGTCATCGCCGCAATGAACAGGTTGCCGAAGCTGTGACCCTCAAGCCCCTGGCCCTGCGAGAAGCGGTACTGGAACAGCTCCCGGAGCAGCGTCTCATCGTCGGAGAGGGCCACCAGGCAGTTGCGGAAATCGCCCGGAGGCAGCACGCCCAGCTCGCGACGCAGCCGCCCTGAAGAGCCTCCGTCGTCCGCCACAGTCACAATCGCCGAAATATTCTCCGAATATGCTTTGAGACCGCGGAGCAGTACCGATAGGCCAGTCCCGCCGCCGATCGCGGCGATTCTCGCACCGCGCCCGCGGAAACGGCGCGTGTACAGGGTGTCTGTCAGTACCTCAATGCTTTTGGAAGCGAAAAGGAGCGGCCCCGCGGACCAGTAAAGCCCGTAAAGGGCGGCGAGCACGAGCACCACGCCGAGGAGGCCGACGACCATCCCTTCGGAGTACCAGGGGAGTACGTCCGGCAGTCGTATGGCCAGCACGTTCTTCAAGACCACAGCGAGCCCGACGGAGCACACGGCGACGCCGATACTGCCGATGAGCAGCCATCGCTTTACGCCCAGGCCTACGTACAGGAACTTCATGAGCGCAGACTTACCGGCGCCTCGAGATGAGCCGCCCTTGCTGTGTCCGTTAGTCCCGCCGTTTAGATAGCCTTCCATACTCACCTACTTCAGGGCGTCCAGCTTGTCCTTGAGCACCGTAGTAACAACCTGAGGGTTGGCCTTACCCTTCGTGACCTTCATCACCTGCCCGACGAGGAAGCGGATGGCCGTATCCTTCCCCTTGCGATAGTCCTCGACTGCTTTCGCGTTCGCGGCAATCGCCTCGTCGGCCGCCTTCGATACCGCGCCGGCGTCGGTGATCTGCACCATGCCGGACGCCTCTGCGATCTGCTTCGGCGATTTGCCGGAGTTGAACATCTCCTCGAACACAGTCTTCGCCATGCTGGTGTTCAGCGTACCGGCCTCGATCATGTCCAGGAGATCGATAACATGCTCCGGCCCGATCTTTATCGAGCCGATGTCCTGTCCCGTTGCGTTCAGGAGCCTTGTCAGCTCACCCAGCATCCAGTTGCTGACCGCCTTGGCGGTCTGGCGGTAGGCCTCTCCGGTCAAAGGCCGTACCTTGAGCACTGTCTCAAAATAGTCCGCGGTCGGCCGCGATACCGTCAGGAGCCTCGCATCGTACGCAGAAAGACCGTACTGCGACTCGAAACGCTCCTGCTTCGCCTGCGGCAGCTCCGGCAGAGTAGCCTTCACACGGTCTACCCACGCGGCCTCTATGAACAGGGGAGGCAGGTCCGGCTCCGGGAAGTAGCGGTAGTCGTGAGCGGCCTCTTTTGACCGCTGGGACACCGTTATCCCCTTGTCGTCAACCCACCCGCGCGTCTCCTGGGCAATCCGCTCGCCCGCCCACGCCAGTTTCATCTGCCGTTCAGCCTCGTACCCCAGCGCGTTGAACACGGAGCGGAAGCTGTTCATATTCTTGACTTCGACCTTGTTGCCGAACTTCGGCGAGCCCTTCGGCCTGATGCTTATGTTCGCATCGCACCGGAAGCTGCCTTCCTCCATGTTGCCTGTGCTGACGCCGATGTACCTGAGAATCGTGTGGAGGGTCGTCAGGTAGGCCTTGGCCTCTTCTGCCGTCCTCATGTCCGGCTCACTGACTATCTCCATCAGCGGCACGCCGGACCGGTTGATGTCCATCAGGCTGTAGCCTTCGCCGTCGGCCCCGCCCTGGTGCATCAGCTTCGCCACGTCCTCTTCCAGGTGGACGCGCGTGACGCCGATTCTCTTATCCTGCCCTCCAGCCTCTACAGTCAGGTTGCCGCCCAGTGCGATCGGCAGGTCGTACTGAGAAATCTGGTACCCCTTCATCAGGTCCGGGTACGGGTAATTCTTCCTGTCAAACTTCGTGTACCTACTGATACTGCAGTTGAGGGCCAGCCCCGTGGCTATCACCAGCTCAACAGCTTTCTCGTTGATGACCGGCAGCACGCCGGGCATCCCCATGCAGACCGGGCACACCCTTGTGTTCGGCGGCGCATCCTGGTAGTCGGAAGCGCAGGAACAGAACATTTTGCTCTTTGTAAGTAGCTGGCTGTGTACTTCCAGCCCAATAACCAGCTCGTAATCCGTAGCTGTCACCATCATCATTTACCACTTCAAATAGAATTTCTAGGCCCTTGGCACTAGTCGTTTTGATGGAACGTCAGGATTCCTGCGCGCTGCCCTCGTCCGGCCATGCGTCCTTGCCAATCAACGGCACGAACCTGCATTCTCCAAGCCCCACGACCGAATATGCTTCTCGTGACCTTGTTACCTTCATCAGCTCCTGGGACTTCGACGAGCCGACAGGCATCACAAGCCGACCGCCGACGGCAAGCTGGTCCATGAGCCCTCGCATCAGCTTCGGCGCACCCGCCGCGACCACAATGCAGTCATACGGCGCGTCCTCAGACCGTCCCACAATTTCGCCTGCCGGCTCGACGCGGACGCTGGAGTAACCCAGCCGGGCAAGCGTGGCGCGGGCTGTCTCGGCCAGCGCCGGGACCCTCTCGACTGTGATGACCTCTCCTGCCAGCTCAGCCAGCAGAGAGGCCTGATACCCACTGCCTGTGCCCACCTCGAGCACCCGGTCGGTGCGTCGCACTTCAAGCGCCTGGAGCATGATCGCCACCATGTACGGTTGCGAGATCGTTTGCCCGTAGCCGATCGGAAGGGGGGAATCTTCGTACGCCATGTGCCGGTATTCCTCCGGCACGAAAAACTCCCTGGGAACCCGGGTCATAGCCTCGATCACCCTCTTGTCCGCGATGGCCCTGTCCAGGGCCTCAAGCAAGAGCTTGCGGGCGTCTTCCACGGGATACCCCCCTTTTGCCATCCACCACTATAACACAGTAGCTATACGACTACAACGCGTTTTGGGTTATTATGTTAAATATACGTGCCCGTTTCGTTGACTGTAGATATGGGCGCTGTTAACCTTGAATCCATCGTAACGCAATCTGAGGTCGCCGAATGCCCGCATACTATCCCGTATACCTGGACGTAAGAGACCGTCGTTGCGTCGTATTCGGGGGAGGGCACGTAGGAGAGGACAAGGTCCTCAAGCTGCTCGAGTATGGCGCACAGGTGGACGTAATCTCCCAGGAGGTAACCACCCCTGTCGCCGAGCGCGTGGACGGCAAGCGCCTCCGGTGGATAGAGCGCAAGTACCGGCCCGGCGACCTTGAAGGCGCGTTGATTGCGATCGTCGCAGATACAAGGGACAATGCGATGAACGCCGCGGTGAGCGAAGAAGCAAAGCAGCGCAACGTCCCCCTCAACGTCGCGGACGTTACCCACCTGTGCACCTGGATAGCCCCGGCCGTCGTCAAGCGCGGCGAGGTCATTGTTGCCGTCTCCACGGGCGGCGCGAGCCCGGCGCTGGCACGAAAGTTCAGGGAAGAGCTCACCGGCGTGAGCAGGCTCAAAACTGCCCGCCACATTATGGACCTCGCGGACCTTGCGCCGCTCCTGGCTGACGCCCGGTCGGAGCTGGCGCGCAAGGGCATCAAGCTCCTGACGGACCACTGGCAGGCGTGCCTCACGGACAACCTTATCGAAATGGTCCAGTCCGGCCGGTACGCCGAGGCGCGCGCCATCCTCATGGAGAAGCTCTTGCAGGGCGCTGTGTGCGACTGCACGGAGAACAAATGCAAGATGTGGGAAGCCCTCAAATGAGCTCCAGGACCACCATAAGGGTCGGGGCGCGTCCCAGTCCCCTCTCGCTGGCCCAGACGGAAGAGGTGCTGGCCCTGCTTCGCGCCGCTTACCCCGATTGCGAGTTCGTCGTCGTCCCAATCTCCACTCAGGGCGACCGCGAGAAGGACGCCCCCCTACTCAGCCTCGGCCGCGGCATGTTCGTGAAAGACATTGAGCGCGCCCTCGAGGCCCGCGAGATAGACGTCGCAGTCCACAGCGCCAAGGACCTGGCGCCGGAAATCCCTGCGGGCATGGGCGTCACGTCCGTGGGCAAGCGTGGCGACCCGAGGGACGTGCTGATCAACAAGTGGCGTCTCAAACTCCTGGAACTCCCGCCGGGCGCCCGTATAGGGACCAGCAGCCCGCGACGGATGGCCCAGATTCGTATCAAGAGGCCGGACCTGACCCTGCTCGAAATCAGGGGCAACGTTGGCACGCGCATAGAGAAGTCCGGGGGGGATGACTACGACGGAGTCGTGCTCGCTGCAGCAGGGCTAGCGCGACTGGGAAGAAACTCCGAGATCACGGAGTATTTCGAAGCGGACTTCTTCACGCCTGACTCGGGCCAGGGCATCCTGGCCGCCGAGGCGCGGGCAGACGACACGGCGATTCTGGACATGCTGAACAAGGTCCAGCACGGCCCCACGGCAAACGCGTTTGCAGCGGAGCGAAGCTTCCTGGGCGCCCTCGGCGGAGGCTGCAAGGTCCCCGTTGCCGCTCACGCCCGCCAGGAAGGCTCAATGGTCCACATATCCGCCATGGCAGCCCTGCCAGACGGCTCGCGCATCTTCCGCGCGCGTATCCGCTGGAGCGCCCGGGATGCCGCCAACGGCGGCCGTCGCATCGCCGAAGACCTCCTGAACAACGGCGCAAAAGAGATCCTCTCCTAAGCCGCGCCCGTCTTCACCCCCCTGTCTATCTCCACACGGCCGCTCCTTGAAGTCACGCAGCTACCGTCCGGTATGTAGAGTGTCCACTGCGGGTGCCTTTCCAATAGCGTAAAAGCCGTGACCCAGACTCCGCCGGACGGCGCGATAACCAGCTCCGGCAGCCTGCCCTGCACCTCCACTCCCTCTACCTTCAGCCCCACGAGCGACCCTATGCCGTTCCGTATTCGCTGTTCGCCGCTCGCGCTGCTGAAGGCTATTGTCCTTCCCTCCTCAACCCGCCATTCGCCCTCCAGCATCGCCGTGCCGTCGCCCTTCGATACGCCGGGCTTCCGCGACCGGGGCCGGCCAAACTCAAGTATTATTGCCGTTCCGAGACCGCGCCAGGCGTGTAGCACAGGCCTGCCCACCATACCTGCGGCGAGGGAATGAAACTCATCGATCGGCTTCAGCCTGCCCATTGCGCCCTCCTGATTTCAATGACGCTTGTAGCACATGCGTACTACCATCGCATGTTCCTTGAGCTAACTCAGGCATGGTGCGGGCTGGTATCATATCCCCATGACCGAAAGCCATCTGAGCGGCCCCCCTTTAATGCCGTACCCTGAACCCCGTACCCCGTACCCCGCCAGGCCCGCGCGTGGCGTGGTTGTGCTCGTCGGCGCCGGCCCGGGCGACCCGGGTCTCATCACCGTTCGGGGCATGGAGTGGCTGGCGCGCGCGGATGTGGTTGTGTATGACAGGCTGGTGGACGAGCGGCTGATAGCCAGGGCGCGGCCCGGCGCAGAGCTGATAGACGTCGGTAAGGCGCCGGGCGACAAGAAGAACCGGCAACCGGACATCAATGAGCTTCTCATCGGCCACGTCAGAGAAGGCAAGACCGTGGTGCGTCTCAAGGGCGGCGACCCGTTCGTCTTCGGGCGTGGCGGCGAGGAGGTGCTCGCGCTCGTTGAGGCTGGCCTGCCGTTCGAGGTGGTGCCCGGGATAACCTCCGCCATCGCCGCGCCGGCGTACGCCGGTATACCTGTCACGCACCGCGGGATATCCACATCCGTGACCATCGTGACAGGCAGCGAAGCGCCTGGCAAGGACGACCCCTCCGTTGACTGGAAGCGCGTCCTCCAGCCCAAGGGCACTGCAGTTATCCTCATGGGCTGGGAGAACCTCAAGCAGATCACTACCGGGCTCATTGCGTCAGGCACCCCACCGGAAACGCCGATAGCACTGGTTTACTGGGGCACCGAGCCTTACCAGAAGGCCGTGTCGGGGACGCTGGCTGATATCATCGAAATCGCAACGGCCGCGGGCATATCCAACCCCGTCGTCGCCATCGTCGGCGAAGTCGTGAAGCTTCGGGAGCGGCTCCGGTGGTTTGATAACCGCCCGCTGTTCGGCAAGCGCGTGCTTGTGACGCGCACCCGCTCGCAGGCCAGCGTGCTTTCCGATCTACTCTCCC
This sequence comes from SAR202 cluster bacterium, assembly GCA_016872355.1. NCBI lineage: Bacteria > Bacillati > Chloroflexota > Dehalococcoidia > SAR202 cluster bacterium. Next base: position 44,201 of record VGZY01000007.1, read on the forward strand.
GGGAAGGCGCTCAGCCCATCGAGATACCGACAATCGAGATACAACCCGTCGAGGACTTCTGCGAGGTGGATGGTGAGCTTGCCGGACTGGCGGGCTACAATTGGGTGGTCTTCACCAGCGTGAACGCCATCGACATCGTATTCGAACGGCTCAGCGCAGGAGGCCGGGACGCCAGGGCGTTCGGCCCGGCGAAGATAGCGGCTATCGGATCATCCTCGGCAGATGCCCTCCGCGCGAAGGGCATCGTAGCCGACGCCGTGGCGGACGATGCGGCGTCCGAGGGTATTGTCGGCACACTGGTCGCGATGGGCATTGCCGGGGCGAAGATTCTATTTCCCAGGGCGGAAAAGAGCCGTGATATCATATCCCGCGGGCTCACATCCGCAGGCGCCTCCGTCAAGGAGGTGGTCATTTATAGAAACGTGCGTCCGGCAGACGCCGCCGAGCGGCTTAACAGGGCCATGGAGGCCCCGCTGGACGTTGTGACTTTCGCAAGCTCCTCGTCGGTCCGAAACCTCGTCGACCTGCTGGGTGGGGACATTACGAAGCTGGGAGCGCCGCTCGTGGCCTGTATTGGGCCCGTTACCGCGGCCGCCGCCCGCGACCTTGGGCTCAGGGTTGACATCGTCGGCAAGGACCAGACAATTCGAGGGTTGGTCGATGCTATCAGACAGCATTTCGTCGAGGCGGAGGCCGCTAGAAATGGCTAGCTTTCCGAAACTGCGGCAGCGCAGGCTCCGCAAAAACCAGGCTATCCGGACCCTTGTCCAGGAGACCCGCCTTTCGGTGGGCGACCTCATTAACCCTATGTTCGTGACGCACGGCCGCGACGTGCGAGCGGATATCAAGCCCATGCCCGGCGTGCAGCAACTATCGCTGGACCACCTCATCCGGGAGTGCGAATCGGTTGCCGAGATGGGGATTCCCGGCGTGCTCCTCTTCGGCATACCCAAGAGCAAGGACGCCGAGGGCACGGAAGCCTACGACTCCGCGGGAATCATCCAGGAGGCGATTCGCGTCATCAAGCAGACGGTGCCGCATCTCCTGGTCATCACAGATGTATGCCTCTGCGAATACACAAGCCACGGCCACTGCGGCGTCCTCTTCGAGAGTGGCGACGTGGATAACGACCGGACGCTCCAGCTCCTGGCCAGGACGGCGGTGCGCCAGGCCGAGGCGGGCGCCGACATTGTCGCCCCCTCGGCGATGATGGACGGGCAGGTCGGCGCCATCCGCGAGGCGCTGGACTCGGCAGGCTTCGGCCACACGCCCATCATGGCCTACTCCGCCAAATACGCCTCCGGCTTCTACGGCCCCTTCCGCACCGCCGCGGGCTCCACGCCGCAGTTCGGCGACAGGCGCGGCTACCAGATGGACCCGCCGAACGTGCGCGAGGCGATGCGCGAAATTGACCAGGACCTGGCAGAGGGTGCGGACATGGTCATGGTGAAGCCTGCTCTGGCATACCTGGACGTCATTGCGAAGGCCAAGCAGACCTTCAACGCACCCATTGCCGCGTACAACGTGAGCGGCGAATACGCCATGGTCAAGGCCGCCGCCGCCAACGGGTGGGTGGACGGTCAACGCGTCACTACGGAGATCCTCACTGCAATCAAGCGCGCCGGCGCGGACATGATCATCACCTACCACGCCAAGGAAATTGCCCAGTGGATCAAGGCCGGCTAGCTGGCGACGCTCCTGCGCCGGAACGCGGCTTTCCCGCCCATAACCTCCACCTGACCCGACCCAGCACATCCGCGACGTGGACCGGGCCGTAGTCCCGGCTGTCAGTGCTCTGGAGCCGGTTGTCCCCCATGAGAAAGACTTCACCCGCGCCCAGCCGCAGGCGCAGCCCGCCTTCCCCCAGGTAAGGTGGACCTCCCCTCAGGTACGGCTCCGGCAGCGCCGCTCCGTTTACCAGCAGCTCGCCGTCCACAAGCGCAATCTCCTCCCCCGATAGGCCTATCACGCGCTTGAGAGTCCTCCTGGTCCGTTCCCGAGGGTCCAGCGCCGCTACGATGTCGCCGCGCTTCAGGCGCGCGCCCGGACGCAGGGAACGCACGATGAGCACATCGCCCTCGCGGAGCGATGGCCGCATGCTGTGCCCGCGCACAACGTAGATTTCAAGAGGCATTCTCATAGGCCGTGACCCGTTGACAACACAGGCAGTTCCAAATACGGTTGAAAGGCGCACTGCTGGACTTCGAAGCACGGAGATCCCGAATTGACGACCGGCCACCAGGCAGATACCACCGTCCGTCACAGCACTGTAACCCTCGCCGGAAGGCCCGTGCGCTACTCACAGGCCGGCGAGGGCCTCGCCGAGGCGGTCATTTTCATCCACGGCGGCGCGAGCACACGGCGCGATTGGGAGGAGACCCTGTCGGCCATGGCCGCCTCGTACAGCGTATACGCCCCGGACCTGATCGGCTACGGGGAGAGCGACAAGTCTCTCCCCAGGTACTCCCTTCCGCACTTCACGGACTGCATTCGCGACTTCATGGCGGCGCTCGGCATACGCAAGGCCCACTTCGTCGGCCACTCTCTCGGCGGACGCGTCTGCCTTGAAATGGCGTCGCAGTTCCCAGAGGCCGTCGCCAGCCTGACCCTGGTGGCCCCGATGGGCCTTGGCAGGCTTACCGTCCTCGGCCAGGCGCTCGTGGGTGCAGTGTGGGTGAAGCTCAACGTCCTCAGGAGCCCGCTGCCCTACCCCAGACTCGATATCCGCCTCTCCGACCCGGCGGTCGCCTCTTTCGGAAGCATCGCCGTGCCGGCGCTCGTTGTGTGGGGCAAGCGCGACATGTACTTTCCCCACCGCTACGGGAGAACGATAGCCGCAACGCTAAGGAACGCCTCTTTCGAGCTCTTCGAAGAGTGCGGCCACGCCCCCCACCGCGAGTCGCCGCAGCGATTTCAGGCACTTCTCACCCAGTTCCTGAACGGCGGCCGGTAGGCGCCCCTATCAGCCGCACATTGCCATCATATCTATGGTACTGTAACCTTTAGTTGACCAATTTTGAAAGCAACCAGGGAGGAGACCAACATGCGAATCGGAGCTGCAATCAGGCGAGTCCTGCCGGTGCGGGAAGGCCACGCGCACTGCGATATCCCTTGCGGTATATACGACCCCATCGTCGCCAAGATAGCTGCGCAGACCGTCCACAAGATGGCGATGCGGATCAAGGCGCTCTCTTCGCCCACGGGCGACGCGGCGCAGGCGTATACGATGACCAGGCTTATCGCCGTCAAGGAGCATCACGCCGAGATCTGCAAGCGCGAGGTGGACATCCTCTGGCACGACTACTTCAAGCCCGAGCACCTGACGAAGTACCCGGACCTGCACACGCTGGTGTGGGAGACGACCAAGCTCGCCTCCGCAAACAAGCAGAACGTGGACCCGGACTCCGCCCAGAAGCTCGTTGAGAAGGTGGACAAGATCGCTGAGATCTTCTGGGCCACCAAGGGCGTGACCTACAGCGACCCCAACGCGACGGTCCGCTTCGGAAAGTAGTCCCAGGGGACTATAGACTTTGGCGAAAGGCAGTGAAGGCGTTCAAAACGAACGCCTTCACTGTTTTCTATACGTAGACGAAACGCCGATTGCGAAATCCGCCATACGTTGCGAATAATGGATTCAGGAGAGGTAAACCGACTAGGGAATTCGATTTAGCCCAACGGGAGGTGCGTCGTGAAAGTCCTGATCACCTGCGACGCGCTCGACCTCATAAAGCGGCGTGGCGGCTACGCGCAGGTGCACTTCAGGCCGCCCGCCGGCTCTTCCGGCTATGAGCTAGAGGTGGTTGCCCGTCGCCGCCCCTTTTCCATGGCCATCTACGCCACACCGCTGTTCGATGTGGTCATTCAGATCCCACCCGAGCTTGAGCGCTGGTCTCATACGCTGGGCATCAAGGCCGCCCCCGCATGGCCGCTCCCGGTCCTTGACGCAGAAATGGGAGCGCCGTGGGGCCGGCTGCACACGGCGCAGTGTTCCCACCATCCGCGCCGAAATCTACTTCTTGACCTCTTTCCACTCTGACGTGACCTTCTTCGTCTCCGGCTTGTACTCCTCGCGCGGCGGCGAGAAGATATCAAGCGCCACGGCCTTCATCGAGTACCCCTTGACGCCGTGCGGCACCCCGCCCGGGATGACGTAGCAGTCCCCAGGCTTCATGTGCCTGACCTCATCCCCGATGGTCATCTCGAACTCGCCCTCCATCACAATGCCCGCCTGCTCGTGCGGGTGCGTGTGGATAGGGATAACGGAATGGGGGTCCGTCTCAAGCAGGCTCATCATTATCTTGTCGCCCCACATCGTGCGCAGCGTCGCGCCCTTTATGAGCTCGCGCTTCGGGACAGCGGACGACTTGTAGAAATACGGCATTGCGCCACCTCGAATGTTGGATTACTTGTTCCGCGCGGCCATCGCGCGTTTGTGTTGGGGCAGCAGGCAAGCGAGGATGAACTCGTTGCCAAGCGCCGGCACCCTCATCTCGTGGGCTATGCGGGCCACGGCGCCATTCAGCACCTCGACCTCCATCGGGTTGTCGCGGATGAGGTCCGTGTACATGGATGAGGTGTTCTTCCCGCCGGTCGCGATCCACTTCGCGATGATGCCCTCGACGTAGCCCGGCTCCATCTCCACGCCCTTCGCCTTCGCAGCGGCAACCGCCTCCCGCATCACCTCGCGCATAACGTCCAGCGTCCTGGGCTCCGCGAGTATGTCTTTCAGCGGCGACCGCGTGATGCATGTCATGCCGCTGAGACCGCAGATGTAGATGAGCTTCTTCCAGAGCTCGAACATGATGTTGGGAGAGAGGGTGACGTTTATCTTCGCGGCCGCGAGAGCCTCATTGACGGTCGTAGCCCGCGGAGACAGGCTGCCGTCCTCCTCGCCGAATATGATATTGCAATTGCCGCCCTCTTCGATGATAAAACCGGCGTCCTTGCGGCTGGCGTCGACGTACGTCACGCCGAGCAACACCTTCCCCTTCCCGAATGCCTTGCCCAGCGCATCGCCGCTGCCGATGCCGTTCTGGAGCGTGAGAATCGAGGTGCCTTCGCCCACCGCGGGCCTCATGATGTCGATTGCCACTGGGTTGTCGTACCCCTTCACGGTGAAGAGGACCAGGTCCGCCTTCCACGAGCCGTCCGGCCTCTCGAATGCCTCCGGCCTGATAGTGAAGTCGCCGGCGGTGACACTCTCCACCTTCAGCCCGCGCTCCCTGATCGCCTTCAGGTGCTCCCCGCGCGCGACAAAGCGCACGTCGTTTCCCGCCCTGTGCAGCACCGCGCCGAAGTAGCCGCCGACCGCACCCGAGCCCATGACTAGGATCTTCATATCGCCTCTTCACGTATTAATCTGTGAAACGAAGTCGTGGACTTACATCGGTCAGTATCATAGCCTGTGCCGAGGCATGAGGCAAACCTGATGAGCGGTCGGCTGTTAACCGATTGGTCATACCACAGACGATGGAACCTTTTTGACTGATAAAACGTCTTACTATTATCCGCGCAGCCCGGAAACACACACACCTTGCCTAAGATAACGCTTGCTCTCGTTACATTGCTGGCGCTCTTCTTAACCCTGGGCTGCGCGGCTTCCCCCGCCGCCGCACCTTCGGATATCCCGGAAAGAACGGACACCCCGTAAAGCAAGATCGACTGCTCCGACGCGTTGAACTACCTGGAATGCGGCGGCCCTCCAACTGAGCATGTTGTCCCGGCCTCAATCATGGCAACAATCCCTGTTTACCCCAACGCAGTCGAAGAGAGCCTGACCGCGCCACTTTACTGGCCTGTAACCTCTACGCCATCAGACATCTGCAGCGGTACCGACTGCCCGACCATCCAGGGGGCCCACAGGTATTTCTCCACAGAAAGCTACGCGCCCAATGTGCACGCGTGGTACCGGGAGCGGATGGCAGAGGCGGGCTATCTAAGCAAGGGCGGATCGTCCGGCCGCACCCCGTACGGAGAATTCGAGTCTGCCCGGTTCTTCAAGACGGATAAGCCTGATACAACCGTCCAGGTAAGCACGCTGATTTCCAGCATCTCCTCACGACGGTTACCTCTGACTATTGCCATATCCGTTGAAAGAGACATATTCCGCCCGAGGCCCACGGACTCATACCTTCCGTCCAATATTAACTCGATCGGTATCGATTACGTCTCTTGGGACGGCGTGCGAAGATCGGCCGAGGTGACCGACCGTGAGACCGCCGATGATATGGCGCGCATATTCAACCGGATGCCTCCGAGGCCGACGGACCAGACCTACTTTTGCCGCCCGGGTGCGGGGATACTTGAACTGGGAACAACAACCACTGAGATCAGGGACCAGCACCCAACGATACGGCTCCAGTTGCGGACTTCCCAGGGATCGCAAGAAGTGCGCATCATCCACGGCTGTCCCTTCCGGGTAGAGTTCGGAGCGCATCCCGACTTGCAAGATACTCGCAACCTGCTATGGGAGGCCGTGGAGGTAGCCCTGGGGGTGCGAGTCAAGGAAAATATATCTATATCCGCACCACCGGCCTACCCTACTCCACCGCCTGCTCCGATACCTACCGTGAACCCCATGTCCATGCTAACCCCTGAGTGGAACATGGCCGCTTATTACGCGTGGCCGGACAAATACAAATTTATGGTGGGAGAAGATCTGGCAGTCAGGTTTGCCTATCCTGAATCTCCCGAGCTCTGGGCAGGGTTCGCCTTCGTTACGCACGTTCCGAGCGGCTCCGGCCTTACCTTGCGCAGGACCTTCGGCAGCCCCGAGCCTGAACGGGACATCCCTCAGGAGCCGCCATTTATAGAGCGTTCTAGCGGCAACCTCATCATCCTGGGTGTGGATGTGAGCGTGATGCGCCATTACACTACGCGGGGTGGCAAGGCGAGGCTGGACGCGCTCCTTGAGGATGAAGAGTCGATGAGGCAAATCTTGCATCGCGGCGGAGATATATGGGGCTGGAGCGTCTCAGAGCAGCCTGCCCAGTCTACTCCTTGAGCTCCACCAGGATGTTCTTGTAGCGCTTCTTGGAGTTGTTGACCAGGCGGTGGGGCTGATTGTCATCCAGAAACTCCGCCTCGCCTATTTCCGGCTCGAAGTCCAGGACGGCGCCGTCCTCGTACTCGGCGGTGATGCCGCCGTCCTCGATGGTCACGGTTACATAGTCGCGCGCGTGCTTGTGCCACGGGCTGGCCTCTCCCGGCTCAACCGTGAGCTGCCAGATACGGACCTTATCGTTCTCGAACAGCACCTCGGATGCAATCGGCCCCAGCTTCTTGAGTCCCCGCACCATAAGCCACCTCCCACTGAGTAATTCCATGATCTTCGGCCTAAGGCTTCGGCGTGAATCCCAGCCCCTTCTCCTTGAGGCTGACGAAGCTCTGGCCGCCGATGATGATATGGTCGAGCACCTCAATGTCCATCATCTGCGCGGCTGTTGTGAGCTTCCTTGTGACCAGTATATCCTCGGGGCTCGGCGAGGGGTCGCCCGAGGGGTAGTTGTGCACGATGATGATCGAAGGGCAGTTCTCGCGGATGGCGGGACGCATCACCTCGGCGACCCGGAGCACGGCCATGTTCACGTTCCCCTTGTAGACCTCCACGAAGCCCTTCACCTCGGCCCTCGTGGTCAGGAGCATGACCCTGAGGTGCTCCTGTTCAAAGAACCTCATCTCCGCGGAGAGGAGGTTCGAAACGTCCTGCGGCGAGCGGATGATTTTCCTGTCCTCGGGGCTTAGCGCCACCACGCGTTTTCCTAGCTCGAACGCCACGAGCAGCTGGCACGCCTTCGCCTCACTGATCCCCTTCCTGCGGCAAAGCTCGCCGTACGTGACGCGCGCCAGCCCGCCGAGTCCCCCATGCTCCGCAATCAGGTTCCCGGCCATGTTGAGCACGCTCTCCCCTTCCACGCCCGTTCGCAGAAGTATTGCGATAAGCTCCGAGTTGCTCAGCGCTCCCGGCCCGGCGGTCATAAGCCGATCGCGCGGCCTGTCGGCATGCGCCATGTCGCGAATCATGGTAACGGGGGAATACGCGCCGGTAGTGATATCTTCGACCATCCTCTTAACCTCAGAGGGTCGTCCGGCAGGTACGCCGAAGCGGCCATTATTGTCAATCGGGCTCGGCGGGTAGTTTACTCGACCGGCGCGGCTTCGTCCACAGCCACCACGGGGCGTGCTTGACACCCCATACCAACCTCATAGAATGGACGAAGCCAGCGCAGGCGAGCGAGCAGTCAGACAAGGACATGCGAAAACAGGGCTCGGCTGTTCAGCCTTGCCCACTGCTCACTGCCCACTGCTCACTGCTGTCCCCGGGAGCTCCACTTGCAGCGAATAACCAGCGCGGCGCGCAGCCACTGGCCCGCCGTTGTCCCAATCATCGTCCTCTTCACGCTCGCGATGCTCCTATTCCCTTCTGCGGGGCGCGACGACGGCTTCATCACCTTCTGGCCGGCGCACACGCTCAAGGATGACGGCGAGATCGTCAACCTGAACGGCGACAGGCTGGAGCAGTCCTCAAGCATCCTGCATGTCGTCGTCCTGGCCGCCGCGTCCCTCGTCGCCCCCGGCAAGGCGGTGCCGAGCGTCGCGCCCGTCGTATCCCTGATCGCCGGCGCGCTGGCCCTGCTGTACGCCTACGCGCTTGCCCTGCGGTACGTCAACCGGTGGCTGGCCCTCGCGGCCGGCCTGATCGCAGCCACCACCGCGTTCTTCGCCTACTGGTCCACGGGCGGGCTGGAGACCACGCTCGCCGCGGTCATTTTCACCGCGCTCGTATACCACTGTGTCCGCTACCTGGACGCCCCTCAAAAGGGCGGGGTCCCAATTGGCGTGATCGTCTTCATGCCTCTGTTTGTCGCCGTCAGGCCGGAAACAGTGTTCGTCATCGGCGGCGTCATAGCCGTCGCGTTCAGCTACTTTGCATGGAAGTCGCTCACCCTGACCGGCCCGCAGGTGCCGTTCTACGCGCAGACCCGCGACCGCCTCATGCATATCGGCATCGCGGCCGCGATCAGCGGCCTGGTCCTGGCGGTGTTCCGGTACGCATACTTCAACGGCGACCTCCTGCCGCAGCCGGTCAACGGCAAGATATCCGGCAGCCCACTCGACTACATGGTGGACGGGCTTGCCTACGCCGCGTCGTCGCTCGTTCCGCCTCCCCTTTCCCTCATGCCCTTCGCCGCCATCTGGGCAGGCATAGATATCTTCATCCGCGCCCGCAGGGAAGATGCGCCGTACGTCGGCGGCCTGTTCATCGTGACGTTCGTGCCGGCGTACCTCGGGTTTATCGTATTCTCCGGGGGAGACTGGATGGAGGGCGCGCGCTTCACCGTGCCGCTATTCCCGCTGATCGCCGTACTCGCGGTGATGCCGCTTCCGCGCATCAAAAACACCGAGATGCGCGTGTACGCCGCCGCAGGGATGGTGGCGCTGCACGTCATGGGCTCTATCTGGTTCGCCAAGTTCGGATCCAGCGCAATGCCGATCTGGGAGGTGGGAAAGCACAACCAGGGGCTCCCCGTGGAGCGCTACTCCTGGTTCTCACAGGCGAACCGCACACAGCTACGCGACATCGCAACGACCGAGGCGATGTACGACACGATGGACGCGGTGCGCGGACACTTCTCGGGGCCTGTCCCAATGATGAGCGGGCAGGCGGGGTTCATTGCGTACCACCTCACGCGGGACTACTACGGCGATGTGGAGTTCATCGACCGCCACGCCCTGGCGACGGCGCATTTCACCTCCTGCGAGGGCACCGCCGACCTGCCCAGGACGAACACCGGCCTTTTCCTGACGTACGCGGCGTACTTCGCCAACGCAGACCTGCTCCAGCGGGAGTGCGGCATCCCCAAGCCGGCGATCATCTTCGAGCTGGATGTCGAAGAGCTGCTCGTTGAGAAAGTTGTGGACGAAGCCGGGTACACCATCGTCTACCGCCAGACGGGGAAGATTTCGTCGGGGTCACAGCTCAACGGCATGGAGGTCATTGCCAACCAGTTCATCGCGGTCCGCGACGACCTGGCGCGGCACATCCCGTGGGAGACCCCGCGCGTGATGGAGTGGCGCCCGTAGAGTCGACCCTCCGGGGTGTTTCGGTTTTTGAGGCGTCTCGGTTTCGGGGCGTCTCGGATGTATAATGCCTGAGGCGTACCTCGCCCCGCCCTTTCTCGCAAGGAGACACAATGCGAATCGATAAGCTGGACGTCTACTACGTTGCGATGCCGCTCATCTACCCCTGGCGCACGGCCTACGGCGCCGACTATGACATCCACTCCGTGCTTGTGAAGGCCACCAGCGGCGACCACGTGGGCTGGGCGGAGTCTACACCCTTCTTCGCTCCTACATACCTGCCGGAGAGCGCGGGCTCGGTCTTCTACAACGTGACCGAGATATTCGGCCCGCACGTCGTTGGGCAGGAGTACGAAAAGGCCAAGGACATCAACGACAGGCTGGCCATCTTCAAGGGCAACAGCTTCGCGAAGGCGGCCATCGAAATCGCGTGGTGGACGCTCCAGGCGTCCATCGAAGGCAAGCCGCTCCACAGGCTTCTGGGCGGCCAGACCCGAGAGGTCGCGGCGGGCGCGGACTTCGGCATTCAGGACTCCATCGACATGCTCCTGGGCAATATCCAGAAGGCCGTGGACACCGGCTTCCCGCGCATCAAGCTCAAAGTGGCGAAAGGCTGGGACCTGGATATGCTCAAGGCTGTGACGAGCACCTTCCCGAAGATGAAATTCCACATAGACTGCAACTCCGGGTACTCGCTCGACGACCTGCCCTTCTTCAAGGCGATCGACAACCTGGGGCTCGTCTTCATCGAGCAGCCGCTGTACTTCGCGGACATCCTCGACCACGCGGAGCTGGCCCGGAAGATCCAGACGCCCGTCTGCCTTGACGAGTCGGCAGTCAGCCCGAAGGTCGTGGAGCAGGCCATCGCTATCGGCGCATGCAAGTACGTGAACATCAAGCCGGGACGCATCGGCGGCTTCTACAACGCGCTCAAAGTGCACAATATGTGCCGCAACGCAGGCATACCGGTGTGGGTGGGCGGCATGCTCGAGAGCGCCCTTGGCGGCGCGCTGTGCGTTGAGCTCGCCACGCTCCCAAACTTCACGTACCCGGGCGACCTCTTCCCCTCGAAGCGGTTCTATACGGACGACCTGTCCAAGCCGGAGAACGAGCTGACGCCGCGCCTGACTTTCAAGCCGTCCACCGGCAAGTTGCCGGAGCCGGACCCCGAGCTCCTCGAACAGCGCACGGTGCGCCAGAAGACCATCACAGCCAAGAAGTAGCATCCTCTCGCCAAAACGACACAGGAGACCCGATGATTAACCGAGACCGAATAGTGAAGACCTTCTGCGAGATGGCCGTTATCGACAGCCCCTCGTTCGAAGAGGACGCGATGGCCGCCTGGGCAACGAAGAAGCTGGAGTCACTGGGATTCAAGGTAGTCGCCGACAGCTACGGCAACCTGATCGCCTCCGACGGCCGCCCCAATCCCTTCATGCTCTCCGGCCACCTCGACACTGTTGAGCCGGGCCGAGGCATCAAGCCGAAGGTGGACGGCGACCGCATCGTCTCCGACGGCACGACGATTGTGGGCGGCGACGACAAGGCCGGGCTGGCGATCATCTTCGAGACGCTTGAGTCGATGAAGGAAGACGGCAAGAAGACGATTCCGCTGGAGGTAGTCCTCTCCCGTGCCGAGGAGCCGGGCCTTCAGGGCGCGGGCAACCTGGACTTCTCGAAAATCAAGTCGAAGCAGGCGATAGTCTTCGACCGGGAGGGGCCGGTCAACCGTATCACCTCCGTCAGCCCCAGCTACATCGCGTACGACATCATCATCACCGGCAAGGCAGCCCACGCCGGCATAGAGCCGGAGAACGGCATCCCCGCCATCCGCATCGCCGCGGAAATCATCACCCGCCTGCCCCAGGGCCGCCTCAACGCGGAGACGACGTTCAACGTGTCCCTTATCCAGGGCGGCTCCACGCGCAACACCGTGCCGGAGAACACGAGGATCGAGGGCGAGTTCCGCACCACGGACCTGGAGACGCTGGAGAACCTGAAGCTGGACGTCAAGGACGCCGTTGCCAAGGTGCAGAAGCTGTACCCGCAGGCGAAGCTCGAGACGGTCTTCACACCCAAGTTCGACACCTTTCGCATCAAGCCCGAGCACCCGACGACGAGGCTGGTGACGGACGCGCTGAAGAAGATCGGCCTCACTCCCGACTTCCGAACGTCAGGCGGCGGCAGCGACGCCAACGTCTTCTGGCAAAAGGGCATCAGCGCGGTGGTTATGGGCATGGCGGACTACAACATGCACACAATCCGCGAGTACGTGAACATCCCGGAGCTCATGCAGGCCTGCAAGCTCTGCGAGACAATAATAGCGGCCAAGTAGGCACGCCGGATATTATCCACTGTAGCCCGCCCCGATGCATCGGGGCCTGTGTTGCCGACAGGCGCCACAGGCGAACAAGGCAGGCACGATGAATCGTGCAAGCTACAAAAATACGGTCCAATCTGCGAAATCTGCGGTTAACCTCCCGGGAGCTCCAATGCAAGTCGACCTCGCCTATGGCGCCAGCGGCCTCAAAATTGAGCTCCCGGACGCCATAACCACCGTCATAGAGCCAACCTACCTGCCGGGCCTGCCGGACGAGCGCGGCGCGCTCAAGAACGCAATTCGCAACCCAATCGGCAAGCAGCCGCTCCGGCTGAGCGTCAAGCCCAACCAGAAGGTGGCGATATCAGTCTGCGACATCACGCGCCCTTTCCCGTCCAAGGTCGTCCTGCCGGTCCTGCTGGGGGAGCTGGCCCATCTGCCCAAGGAGAATATCTCCATCCTCATCGCCGCCGGAACGCACCGAGCGCAGACTGCGGAGGAGCTGGACGCTATGCTCAGCCCCGAGGTCGCGCGCAATTACCGCATCGTCAACCACAGCGCCTTCGACAAGGCGAACCTGGTGCACACGGGCGATACGCCTGACGGCATCCCCATCTGGCTCAACCGCCACTTCGTCGAGGCTGACTTCAGGATCACGACCGGCTTCGTGGAGCCGCACTTCTTCGCCGGCTTCAGCGGCGGGCCGAAGATGGTTGCGCCCGGCCTGGCGGGGTTCGACACGATCATGCGGCTGCACAACGCGGAGATGATCGGCAGCCCGAAGTCCGTCTGGGGCATCGTCGAGGACAATCCGATTCACACCGGCATCAGGCAGATCGCAAAGCAGACGGGCGTGGACTTCAGCCTGGACGTGACGATCAACCGCGAGCACAAGATCACGAGCGTCTACGCCGGTGAGCTTTTCGAGGTGCACAAGGCCGCTCGAAACGCCGCCAAACGCTGGGCAATGAAGTCCGTTCCGAAGCCGTTCGACATTGTGATCACGACGAACAGCGGCTACCCTCTGGACCAGAACCTCTACCAGGCAGTCAAGGGCATGTCCGCCGCCGCGCAGATCGTCAAGGAAGGCGGCACGATCATCTGCGCCGCCGAGTGCCGCGACGGCCTCCCGGAACACGGCGAGTTCAAGAAGCTCCTCTCGCAGCGCGACTCCGCGGACGGCCTGTTGGAGATGATCAACGCGCACGGCCACAACCGCCACGACCAGTGGCAGGTCCAGATCCTCGCGCAGCTGCTGAAGAAGGCCCGCATCTTCCTCAAGTCCTCGTACCTCACCCCCGAGCAGGTCCGCCTCGCCAAGATCGAGCCCACGGACAACATCGAGCGCACCGTCCACCAGGAGCTCGCCCGCCACGGCGCCGCCGCCCGCATCTGCGTGTTGCCGCAAGGGCCGCAGACGATCCCGTACGTGGGGTAAGGGGAAAGCAACCTTAATCACAAAGAGCCCCGATCCCCGGGGCTCTTTGTTCTCTGCCATGTCAACTCGGCGCTACTTCTTCGGCACCCTGCCCTCTTCGATACAGGTCATGCACACGTAGTTCTCGCCCGCCTTCTGCGCCTCGGACTTGGGGATGTTCCTCTTGCGCTGGCAGACGCTGCACTTCACCGCAACAAGCTGCGGGCCCTCCGGCTGAGGCGGCGGAGGGGGCGGCCGCTGCGGCATGCCGGGCTGTCGCGGAGGCATTCCGCTCTGTCCCTGGTTACCCGGGTTGAACCTCTTCATCATACTGTCAACTCTCCTGCGAAAGGCGAATTGATTAGACGGCGAGGGACCCTCCGACGAATCGGAGCGCCCCTTCACCGCTTGACTATCTGCTCTATTAAAGCCCTTGCAGGGCCTTTTCGCAAGACCGGACTACTGGATCTCGACCTTGGCGCCGGCCGCCTCGAGCTTGGTCTTGATATTGTTGGACTCTTCCTTGTTCACGCCTTCCTTGACAGCCTTGGGCGCGCCCTCGACCAGGTCCTTGGCCTCCTTGAGGCCCAGCGTGGTTACCTCGCGGATAGCCTTGATGACGTTGATCTTGTTCGGGCCGACTTCCTTCAGGATGACGTTGAACTCGGTCTTCTCCTCGGCGGCGGCAGCAGGCTTGCCGGCGGCGGCGGCGGCGGGGGCGGCGGCGACCGCGACAGGCGCGGCGGCGCTCACACCGAAGGTCTTCTCAAGCTCCTTGACCAGGTCGGCCAGGTCCAAAACCGTCATACCCTTGATTGCTTCCAAAATCTCTTGCTTCGTGGCCATTGTCTGGACTCCTTCCAGTGTTTCTTTACTTGGTTTGCTAGACTATCGACTCGTTGCGGCCCTGTGGGCCGGATATCCACACGCTATTAAGTTGTGCCCACTCTAGGCGGGCGCTGCAGGCGCCTCGGCGGCCGCGGGCGCGGCAGGAGGGGCGGCCTCTGCCGCCTTTTTCGCCTCTGCAACCTGGTTCAGGACGCGCGCCAGGGCGGCTATCGGCCCATTCAGCACGTACACCAGGCTTGTGATCGGCGCGTTCATCTGACCGAGCAGCCTCGCCACCAGCACGTCCTTGGAAGGGAGCTCGGCGAGCGCCTTGATCTCATCGTTCGTCAGGCTCCTTGTACCCAGCACACCGCCCCTGAGCTTCAGGTTCGTGCGGGTGTTCGCCAGGTAGTCCGTGATCGCCTTGGCCGGCTCCACGGGATCGCCGAAGCCTATGATCAGGCCGGTGGGTCCCTGGATGATCTCCTTGAGCGCTGCCTTGCCCGTGCTGTCTGCCGCGCGGTATGCCAGTGTGTTCTTCACAACCTGGTACCGGACGCCCTTGGGCCTGAGCGTCTTGCGGAGCGACGTCACCGTCTCCATTGTCACGCCGGTGTTATCGGCGCTGATGACGATGGTGCTCTTCTTGAGAAGCTCTTCAAGCTCCTGTATTGTTTCGGCCTTCTTCTGTGTCGGCACTTTTCACCTCGTTATTAAAACAAAATCCCCGCGGTCCGCAGACCCGGGGAATTAAGCCTGCCCCGGCCCGCGCAAAGCGGCCCTGGGCAGTGTAACAAATTCTCCGTAAGCCTCGGCGGGCGCGTTGGCCTTGGTCCCATTATGGGAAACCCGCTGTCTGCGGCAACAGAAGGCGACCCCGTTTACACGGGGTCGCCGGTGGAAACTATTCGCTTCTCATGTTCGTAACGGCGTTCACGTCCATCTTTACGCTGGGGCCCATCGTGCTTGTAAGGAACGCAGAGCGGATGAACTGGCCCTTGATGCCGCTCGGGCGGGACCGCACGATCGCGTCCATCACCATCGAGAGGTTATCGACAAGCTTGTTCGCCTCGAAGCTGGCCTTGCCGATGGGAAGATGCATAAGGCCGGTGCGGTCAAGCTTGTACTCGACGCGGCCCTTCTTGGCATCTGAGATCGCGCGATCGATAGCCTCCGGCGGCACGACAGTACCAGTCCTGGGGTTGGGCATGAGGCCCTTCCTGCCGAGCACGCGGCCCAGCCGGCCGATCTTGCCCATCATGTCCGGCGTGGCTATGGCCACATCGAACTCCGTCCAGCCGCCCTCCACCTTCTTGATCAGGTCGTCTGCGCCCACGAAGTCCGCGCCGCCCTTCTGGGCCACGGAAATCGCCTCGCCGTCGGTGAAGACCAGGACGCGCACAACCTTGCCCACGCCGTGGGGCAGCACGGCCACCCCGCGGACCAGCTGGTCCGCCTGGCGGGGGTCGGCCCCTGTGCGGATGTGGAGCTCAATCGTCTCGTCGAACTTCGCGGTCGCCATCTTCTTGACGATCTCCACAGCTTCCTGCGGAGTGTACTCCCGCTTGTCCTCGCGCTGCTCGACAGCCGCCTTGTATCGCTTCGTCAGTGTTGCCATTTGTCCATGTCCTTGCTGAGCCCTCTATGGGAGCCCCGGCCGTTCGGCCTCCCTCACGAATGTGAGGTGATTTGAGATTACTTCGTGATCGTGATGCCCATGCTTCGGGCTGTGCCCTCAATGATCTTGACGGCGCCCTCAACGTCCACCGCATTCAGGTCTGGGAGCTTAGTCTTTGCTATCTCCTGCACCTTGGCCGAGGTGAGCGTGGCCACCTTGTCGGTCTTGGACTTGCCGCTGCCCTTCTCGATTCCCGCAGCCTTGCGCAGAAGCTCAGAGGCGGGCGGCGTCTTGACCTCGAAGGTGAACGAGCGGTCCTCGAAGATCGTCAGCACAACGGGGACGATCTGGCCGGCCTGGGAGGCTGTACGCTCGTTGTACTCCTTCACGAAGGCCATGATGTTAACGCCGTGCTGGCCTAGCGCCGGGCCTATGGGAGGCGCAGGCGTTGCCTTGCCGGCAGGGATCTGTAGCTTTACTATCGCTTTGACTTTCTTGGCCAACCCTCTACCCCGATTCTTGCATTCTTCGAGTACTGCCTGACTGATGCAGGCGCCTGCTTTTGTGCCCCGATACATCGGGGCGGGCTACAGTTTGCCGGTTAATCGCCTAAGCCTTTTCAACCTGCAGGAAGTCCAGCTCGATGGGCGTCTCCCTGCCGAAGAACAACACGAGCACCTTGACCTTGGAGCGGTCCGGGTAGACCTCGTCGATCATACCCATGAAGTCCTGGAACGGCCCCTCGACGATTCTCACCGTCTGGCCCTTCTCCAGGCCGGACTTGAGCCTCGGCTTGGAAGACTCCATTTGCTTCATAATCGCCTCTACCTCGCGTTCCTCGAGAGGCACAGGCTTGGGTCGCTTGTCGTTCTCATCCTCTGCGGAAACGAACCCGGTCACACCCGGGGTGTTCCGCACAACGTACCAGCTCGTATCATCCATCTTCATCTGTACGATGACGTAACCCGGGAAGACTCTTCGTGATACAGAGGTGCGCTTGCCGCCCTTGATCTCGACCTCTTCCTCGGTGGGAACAACGACCTGGTAGATCTTGTCCTTCATATCCATGGAGGCTATGCGGAGCTCCAGGTTCTTCTTGACCCTGTCTTCCTGTCCGGAATAGGTGTGTACGATATACCACCGCACCGGCGTTTCAGCAATTGCAGCCATTACGCTATAGCCCCACGAACCAGTCCATGAGCCTGTTGAACGCCAGGTCCACGCCGCCGAGGAACACACCCATGACCGCCGAGACCGCGATGACCATCATGGTCAGGCGGAAGGTCTCTTCCCTCGTAGGCCAGGTCACCCTGCGCAGCTCGCCGGTAACCTCGTTAAAGAGGCGCACGACACTGAAGCCACGGGTTGAGGGGGTCCCGGTCTGCTGCAGCATTGGTTACCTGACCTCCTTGTGGAGGGTGTGCTTGCGGCAGCGCGGGCAGAACTTCTGAAGCTCAAGGCGCTGCGGGTCGTTGCGGCGATTCTTGTTAGAGTTGTAGGTCCTCTCCTTGCAATCGACGCAGCCCAGGGTGATCAATTGTCGGTTTTCGCCTTTGCGGGCCATGTTACCCTCGTCTCGGCAGTCGGCAGTAGCCAGTCAGCAGTCAGCCGGACAGGAGGCCGGAAACCGGCGATTGGACCTGGTCTGGCTGACTGCCGACTGCTGACTGCCTACAGCTAAGCAGTTACTTGGTGATCTTGGTGATAACGCCGGAGCCCACGGTCCTGCCACCCTCGCGGATAGCGAAGCGGAGCTTCTCCGTCATAGCTACGGGCGTGTGCAGCTTGATCTGCATCTCGATGTTGTCACCCGGCATGACCATCTCAACGCCGTCCGGCAGCTTGATCTCGCCGGTCACGTCGGTCGTCCGGATGTAGAACTGCGGCTTGTACCCGCTGAAGAACGGGGTATGGCGGCCGCCCTCTTCCTTGGACAGAACGTAGACCTGGGCCAGCGCCTCGCTGTGCGGTGTGATGCTGCCCGGCGCGGCAAGGACCTGACCGCGCTGGATGTCATCGCGCTCAATACCGCGCAGGAGCAGACCGCAGGCGTCTCCGGGCTCCGCCTCGTCCAGAGTCTTGTGGAACATCTCGATACCGGTTGCGACAGTCTTGCTGTTCGCGCCCATGCCGAGAATCGCGACTTCCTGGCCAACCTTCACGGTGCCCTGCTCAACGCGGCCGGTCACAACGGTGCCGCGGCCCTTGATGCTGAAAACGTCCTCAACAGGCATCAGGAACGGCTTGTCCTTCGGGCGCTGGGGGACGCGGATATACGTGTCTACCGCGTCCATCAACTTCCAGATCCTGCCGCCCCACTCCGACTCTCGGGAGACGTTGTTGTCCTCGAGGGCCTTCAGCGCGCTGACGCGGACGATTGGGATCTCATCTCCCGGGAAGCCGTACTTCGTAAGAAGCTCGCGGACCTCAAGCTCGACGAGGTCCAGCAGCTCGGGGTCGTCCATCAGGTCGACCTTGTTCAGGGCGACGACGATCCTGGGCACCTCAACCTGGCGGGCCAGGAGGATGTGCTCGCGCGTCTGGGGCATCGGGCCGTCCGGCGCGCTCACCACGAGAATGGCGCCGTCCATCTGGGCCGCGCCGGTGATCATGTTCTTGATGTAGTCGGCGTGGCCCGGGCAGTCCACGTGGGCGTAGTGGCGGGTCTTGGTCGCGTACTCCACGTGCGTGATGGCGATTGTGACGCCGCGCGCCCGCTCTTCAGGAGCATTGTCGATCTGGTCGAAGGGGGTATAGTTCGCCAGGCCCTGAGAGGCCAGCACCTTCGTGATCGCCGCGGTCAAGCTTGTCTTGCCGTGGTCAACGTGGCCGATAGTCCCAACGTTAAGATGGGGCTTGTCCCGTAGGAACTTCTGCTTTGCCATTCCGTCTCTCCCATGTATTAAGCCCTCAACCAGATTCGAACTGGTGACCTCGTTCTTACCAAGAACGTGCTCTGCCGACTGAGCTATGAGGGCATTTTGATTTTGATACCGGTCGTTCCAAAGAGTCAGTTGGTGGAGAGAGCAGGATTCGAACCTGCGTAGCGCTTCCGCGCGCCAGATTTACAGTCTGGTGGTATTAACCGCTCACCCATCTCTCCGAATTGACAAGAAACTAGTTTAGCACAGCAATTCCGCCAAATCCAAGACCGCCTCCCCGGAACGCAAAATCTTCCCTGCTCTTCTGTAACACTTGAAAGGGTTAACTACAGGAGCGGAAGATTGCCGTTGCACGGTCTCGGTTGGCGCGGCCGCCGTATTCCGGTGGCGCTCGCTTTGCGGTCAGTCGCTTGGGCGCGGGTGTGAGGTAAAACTCAACGAATACCAAAGCCGACGTCTAGTATCGGCCTACAGGACATTCTATACGAACGCTCCCCGAAGGTCAACAACTTCAGGAATAGATGGTGGCGTAGGCCATCACCTTGTACGCCAGCTTCGCCGCGATGTAGGCGCACGACTCGGGACCCTCTTCCGGGGCGAGCTCGACGACATCGAACCCGACGATCTTCTTGCTCTCCCCTACCGCGCGCAGTATCCGCGTGATCTCCGCCCAGCTCAGCCCGCCGGGCTCCGGCGTCCCTACCCCGGGCATAAGAGCCGGATCGATAACGTCCAGGTCTATTGAGACGTAGACGTTATCGGGCAACGCGGACACGATGCTCGCCGCGATATCCTGCTGCTCGAGGGGAGCGTTCGGCCAGAAGAACACCGGTAGCGAATTGGCGCGTATGAAATCGCGCTCCTCGAAGCATATCGTCCGCACTCCCACATGCACGGTCGGGACCATCTCGTTGATGCGGCGCGCCACCGAGGCGTGCCCCCAGGGAGCGTCCATATACTCGTCCCGCAGGTCAGCGTGCGCGTCAAAGTAGAGAACGGCCATGTCCGCGTAGCTGTCCTTCAATGCCCGGACGGCGCCGGTCGTGACGGTGTGCTCGCCGCCGAGCAGGCCGACCAGCCGGCCCGGCGCAGCGACAGCCCTGACGGCCTGCTCTACCCTGTCGACCATCGCCCTGGGGCCGCTCATGTCCGGCTCTATTTCCGGCGTGGTGTATATCCCCATGGCGGAAACGTCGCGGTCGAGCTCCAGGTCGTAGTCTTCCAGGTGGCGCGAGGCGTTCAGTATGGCGCGGGGCCCGTACCGCGACCCTCCCCGGTACGAGGTGGTGCTGTCGTAAGGCACAGGCAGAAGAACGACCCGGGAGTCGCCCGGGCCGTTATCGGGTTGCGCTAGGTCAAGAAAGGTGTGCCAATTTCTCGGCACACCTTTCAATAAGTCGCCTTTTTTTGGGGCCATGGCTGAACCTGTTTAAGGTCTGTTTATGGCGATGTTGCAGGCTTGCGTTACGCCTTTGCGGTCGCAGGGACGCGCGCGGCGGCCGCCTGCCTGGGGTTCTCGTACTCCAGCCCGCGCGGCAGCGTCCACGTCTTGACCTCGGACAACGAGAACGTCTTTTTTACGTCGTCAAGGGACGCCTCAACGTCAAAGTCCTTGCACGAGAAGATATCGATGTTCACGTAGCCCCTGTCAGGGAACGTGTGGATGCTGATATGGCTTTCCGCGATGATCACCACGCCGGATACGCCCCAGTCGCCTGGGGTTGGGCCATAGTAGGTGTACACTTGGGGCGGAATAATCTTCGTCATTTTGATGATGCCAGGATACTCATCCAGGAATCTGTGGACCAGTTCCTCGCTCTTGAGCTTTTCCGGATCAGCACCGTATCCATCAATTACCAGATGCAACCCAGTTCCTCCAGCTATCACATTTGGTATGCAGATACGTGGATTCCACGTCAAGCAAGAGTCTAGTCTATCATTTCTTGCCACTCGAAGCAATGGATTTCATAGCACGAAAAATAAGAGCCCGGTATTCGCCGGGCTCTACTCGCGCGAGCTTTTCCAGGTATCCTACCGTTAGACTATACCGCGGATCGCTCCCCGGCAATGGGACTCGAACCCATGTCTCCTGACCTACAATCTTATCACTTCTCTGCCCGCCTACCCTCACTGACCCTCCACAACAACCCTTGATGGATTTTTCACGATTCGTTCGTCCTTCTTCACGCCCCGTTTACCTCCAGAAGCGACGATATCCAGCGACAAGACTTCAACAGGAGGGATAACGTCGATGCGCCGAATAGCAAGACCCCTGATGGTCCTCTTTGTATTTGCTGTGATCCTTCTCGTCGCGTTGGTTTGCCAGGGCTCCGCCGCTTCAAGCCCAAACCGGCCGGCACGGACCGAGACCGCGCAGCTGGTATCGCCCCCGCTGGCGCCTGACCCCATCTCCCGCAAGACGCCGGCGGTGGTCACCGTCAATCTCGAAACCACGGAAGTCACGCGGCGCCTGGCGGACGGCGTGGACTACCAGTTCTGGACGTTCAACGGCACCGTGCCCGGCCCGATGATACGTGTGCGCCAGGGCGACACGGTTGAGCTCACGCTGGCGAACAGCGACGAGTCCAGGGCCGCTCACTCCATCGACCTTAACTCCGTCACCGGCCCAGGCGGCGGGGCCGTCTACACGCAGGTCAGCCCGGGTAAGGAGAAGTCGTTCAGCTTCAAGGCGCTGAACCCCGGACTGTACGTCTACCACTGCGCGACGTCCCTGATTCCGCAGCACATCTCGAATGGGATGTACGGCCTGATCCTGGTGGAGCCGGAGGGCGGCCTGCCGAAGGTGGACAAGGAGTTCTACGTCATGCAGGGCGACCTGTACACTAACGAGGGACGCGACGCTCAGGGGCTCCACACATTCTCCCTGCAGAAGATGGTGGACGAGAACGCGGACTATGTGGTCTTCAACGGCGAGGTCGGCTCCCTGGTCGGCGACAAGGCGCTGACGGCCAACGTCGGCGACAGGGTCAGAATCTACTTCGGCGTCGGCGGACCCAACATCACGTCGAGCTTCCACGTCATCGGAGAGATCTACGATGAGGTCCACATGGAGGGCGCGTCGGAAGGCACGAAGAACGTGCAGACGACTCTCGTCCCGGCGGGCGGCGCGGCCTGGGTGGACTTCAAGGTCGAGGTTCCCGGCACGTACACGCTCGTGGACCACAGCCTGGGCCGCCTGTTGAAAGGCGCGGCGGGCCAGCTGGTCGTCCATGGCGACCAGGCGCCGCACATCTTCGCACCCATCGGCCAGGATGTGAGTGACGCCGCGGCCCACTAGAACCAGTAATCAAAAAAACAGGCCACGTACGACGTGCGTGGCCTGTTTGTGATTTCATTTGAGCGGGGTTCCGCTACATCGTCAGCCGCTCGTACAGGTAGAGCAGGCGGCGAGGCAGGGTGAAGATGTCGTCCAGGACCTCGTAGCCCATGTCGTCCATCATCGTCTTCAGGTAGTCGTGGCCGTTCTTGTCCACCGTCAGGCAGAAGGACATGACGCCCTGGGCGCGCGCCTCGTCCAGCGCGGCCTTCGTGTCGTGGACGGCGTACTCCTTCTCCACGCCCTCGCGGCTGTAGCCGCGGTCCTGCGGGCGGCCGTCGCTGATCAGGAACAGCAGCTTCGTCTTGGCTGTGCTGTGCTCCAGCTTTGAGGCTGCGTGGCGTATCGCTGGCCCCATGCGCGTGGCGTGCAGCGGCGCGATCTTATCGATGCGCTTCTTGACCTTCTCGCCGAAGGTCTCGTTGATGTCCTTGATCGTGTAGAACTCCACGTTCTCGCGGCCGTAGCCGGAGAATGCGTAGATGCCGTACACGTCGCCGATAGCCTCCAGCGCGTGGGTGAGGAGGACGCAAGCCTCCTTCTCCAGGTCGATGATGCGCTTGTAGGAGCGCTTCATCCCGTCGCCGCGACGGTTGCGGAGCCACGCCATGTACTCTACGGGGTCGCTCGGCGCGTCCCAGTCGTCCGAGCCCTTGCGCGTCTCGTCGATGGCCTCGGCCGTGGACGCGCTGGTGTCCAACAGGAAGACCACGGCGACGTCGCGCTGGACCTTGTTGCGGCGCCAGAACAGCTTGTCGCTCGGGCTGGAGCCGGTCCTGATATCGACCATCGCCTCGATAACGTCGTCGATGTCGATCTCCTCGCCGTCCTCCAGCCTGCGCACCTTGCGGAACATCTCGGGCACCATCAGCTCAAACTGGCGGCGTATCTGGTCCACGAGCGCGCCGTAGCTATGGAGCGTCGTGCCATAGTAGGCGGGGTCGCCCTCCGCCATCGGCTTCTGCCGCACGATGCACCAGCGCGGCTTGTAGTCGTTGGCGCGGAAGTCCCATTCGTCGTAGACGAACGTCTGAGGCTCGTCAGCGTCCAGCGCGCCGCCGTCCTCGTCCACATGAGCATGCGGCACCTGGCCGCCCTCCGGGTTGTTCGGTGTGGCCGTGCCGGCCTGCTTCATCAGGTTGTCGGTCATCTCCGCGCTGACCTTCTGCAGGTCCGCACCGTCCCCTTCCATGTCGAGCTCCGCCGAGTTCTTGAGCAGCTCCTCAAGCTGCTCCTGCGTGATCTCCTGCGACTCGCCTTCGCCGCTCTGCCCCTTCTGCATCCGAAGCTGGGAGAGTAGCTGCACCATCTCCGGCTTGAAGTCGCCGCGATAGTCCACGTCCTCGGAGGGCTGGTACTCCTGCTCCTCCGCACCCTTGTTCTGCGACTCGCCGCCCATCCCGTTCAGCAGGTTCTGCAGCATCTCTTCGAACGACTGCTCCTGTTCGTCGTCGTCTCCCTCGTCGCTGGGATCGAAGTCCGCCCACTCGTCCTCGTCGATCTTCTCGTTAGGCACGTCGGCCAGGATGGCGTAGATGCGGAGCGTCGCCTCCGCGGTATCCTCCACATTGGCGCGCGCGTCGGTCACCTGGCGGGCAATTGCCGCGATCTGGCGCGCCTGCGCCACGTACTCTGCCGGCACGGGTATCTCGCCCTGATGCTCAAGGCTAAGGCGCACGAGCATCTCCATCATTGCCTCTTTCATGGGGAGCGACTTTATCTCCGGCCTTCCGGACAGGGAATCGCGCTGCACGCTGATGTAGGCTCGCTTGATGCCCGCGTACTCCGCCTTCACGCGCGAGTCCAGCCTCGAGTCCTCCACAACGGTGAAGATGTCCAGCGCCAGCTTGCGCTCGTCGAAAAGGTCGAAGTAGCGCTGCATATCGGTTAGCCACCCGCGCTCCGCGCTGTCATCGCTGCCATTGTCAGTCACCGCCTCCATCGCCTTCTGCAGCTTGGCGGCAGTGCTTTCGCCTTCCGCCTTCGGCTGCTCTTTCTTGCTGACTGCCAACTGCCCACTGCTCACTGCCGGCTCCCGCCCCCCCAGCTCCGGCCGCATGTCCTGGAACAGCGTCGAAGGCCTCTCGTACTGGAAGTCGAAGCTCCCGAACTCGAGGTGTGCCACCTGGTGCGTGGACACGACCTTGAACAGGGCGAAGTTCTCCTGCTTTGTGGCGTACTTGTCGACAAGATTGGGCACATAGACCGTTGTGCCCTCCGTCGTCGGCGCCTCGCTGGATACCCACCCTATCTTCTTCTCCGCCAACTCCTCGCTCGCCGCCAGCTTCACCTCCGCCCCCGCCAGCGCGCGGCAGTAGAGCTCCATCAGGTCCTGGATACGGGTGAACTCAATACTGGCGGACAATGCCTCCAGCGACGCCTGGGAGCGCGATGACTCCAGACGAAAGAAGGCGAGTCCCCCGTCAGGGTTCTCGTGCATCAGCCGCACGCCCTCCTCGAACCACTTTTCGAGCTGGTTGATCGTGACGCGCTCCATCGCGGCCGGCGTGCTCTTGATGAAGTCCGGCATTGCGGCCGGCGCCTCGCGCAGCAGCGCCTCAGAGAGCTCCAGAAGCCTCTCGTGGTGCTCTTCGGGGACCTGGGAGAGCGCCTGAGACACATCCAGCATGGCGGCCGGCACGTTCATGTTGCCGGCCTTGTTGAGGCTGTCGGCTATTGCCAGGTAGCGCTTGCGCTGGTCCGGCTGGACTGCCGGAAGAGCCTTCGCCAGCGCCTCGTACAGCCCCTTTACCTGCCTCCAGCTCACGTCAGACAGGGCCGTGGACAGAGAAATCAGCGCGCCCTTGGTGTCGCCGGCCGTCGCCAGCAGCGGAAATACCTTCTCGGAGAGCGCCAGGCAGTCCACCGCCGCGTCGTACGAGCGGTTGGCCAGCACGTCCAGAAACCCCACGAACTTGTCGAGCTCCGGCACGGTGAGCGCTTCGACCAGTACGGACCCGGACTGGAAGAATTTACATGCAAGGGTGCTGGACTTCCACGTGCCCTTATAGAGGCTCTTACCCATGGCCGCCCAGTTCTCTACGTACCTGGGACGCAGCTTGGAGAGCGTGGAGGGGCTTGAGGTGAAGTAGCAAGCCGCCAGCGTGGGCGATTCCTGGCTGAGGGCCGTGCCGCTCTCCACCCACTTCATGAAGTAGTTGAACGGCATCTGCCCGAAGATGCGCGGGCTGGCCCTGAAGTACTGGCACGCAGCTTCCCAGGAACGCACAGACTGCTGCGCGATGGCGAGTCCACACTCCGCCCACGTATCCATCTGGTCCTTCCGCATGGTGACGGCGAGGACGGACAGCGCCGCATTGAAGTCTTCCAGCGCCACTGGAGGGAACTTCTGCAGCTCGCCCCTGATGCGGTCTATGTTGTTCAACCCCGACTCTTCCACGAAGCCTCCTGGATCCCAGCGGGTCTCACCATTCTGTATCTCCCCCTCAGGGGGAGATGTAGCTGCTCTGAGCGACAGAGAGGGTGTCGCCCTCTGCCTCGGCTGTCCCTCTTATCTCCCCAACCCCATCTCCGCCGCGCCGCTCTCAATAACCTCGAATAGCCTGTGAATCACCTGCGCCGTCGCGCCCCAGATAACCTCGCCGCCGTACGCATACCCCGGCCATGCCACCAGCCTTCCGCCGGTCAGCCTTACCTCATCGCGACGGCATCTTTTATCATATAGCGCCGCCAGGGGAATCTCCAGAACGGCGGCAACCTCCCGCTCGCTCGGTTCCCACGGGTACGGGTACGGAATCGTCCCGACGTAAGGGCTGATGACGAATCCCGTGCTCGTAGCCACGTCGTCAAGCTCGCCGAGCACAGTAATGTCCGCCGGCGCTATCCCCATCTCCTCGTGCGTTTCCCTGAGCGCTGTGTCGCGCAGGTCACGGTCCGCCGGGTCCATCCGCCCTCCGGGGAAAGCTATCTCCCCTTTATGCCTCTCAACGTGCGCGCTGCGCTTGTTCAGCAGCAGGCAAAGCTCACCGTCCTTGGGATAGACAATGACCATTATCCCGGCGGGCTGGAGCGCAGAGTCGTCCACCGCCCGTTTGGGACAGGCGTCCAGGCACCGCCGCAATGTATTTTCGAAAGAGGACATGACAGACCTTCCGGCCCCCCCCAAAAAACCGGGAGGCCGACGGTACGCTTCGTTCCGCGGCCTCCCTTTATGCCGATGTAGCTCAACCGCCGCAGTTACTCGAAGATCGAGGCCGCGACCTCCTGGATGCTGCTCTGCAGCGACTTGTCGTCAGTCACAGACCAGTTCACGGCGACCTGGCAGGCCCTGCGCGGCGCAATCCCCTGGGCGATCATCTTGCCCGCGTAGATCAGCAGGCGCGTGCTCGCGCCCTCAGCAAGGCCGTGCTCCTTCAGGTTGCGTATCTTCTCGCCCAGCTTCGCAAGCCGGTTCGCCGTGTCCGTGTCCACTCCCGCCTCGTGCTCGATGATCTTCGCCTCGATCTCCCTCGGCGGCGGGTTGAACTCGATGGACACAAAGCGCTGGCGCGTGCTGTGCTTCAAGTCCTTCAACGCGCTCTGGTAGCCCGGGTTGTAAGACATCACCAGCAGGAAGCCGTCCGCCGCCTCCAGCAGCTCGCCGCGCTTCTCAATGGGAAGGATGCGACGGTGGTCGGTGAGCGGGTGAATAAGGACCGTCGTATCCTTACGCGCCTCGACGATCTCGTCCAGGTAGCAGATACCGCCGGCCTTCACAGCGCGGGTGAGAGGACCGTCGATCCAGATGGTGCTGTCGCCCTGCAGCAGGTAGCGGCCCACAAGGTCGCTCGCCGTCAGGTCCTCGTGGCACGCAATGGTCACCAGAGGCAGATTGTGCTGGGTAGCGGTTGAGTCCGCTCCGCCGTTTCCGGCCTGCTTCTTGACCGTCCTGAGCGACTTGCCCAGCTGGTACGACATGTACTCGACGAACCGGGTCTTGCCGCAGCCGGTGGGGCCCTTGAACAGGACCGGTATCTTCTGGCTATACGCCGCCATGAAGAGCTCCACCTCATCGCCCACGGGCACGTAGTAAGGCTCCTTGGTCAGGTGGTACTCTTCGATAATGTAGCTGCGGTAAAGGGTCTGAGTGCGGTTTGTCATTAGCTGGACTTGCGCTTCCTGATTTGGGGTGCCCGGTCGCGCCATAGCGCCTCGACACGGGCTTGCAGCTCATCTTTGCTGCCGTTATTTTCGATGACGACGTCGGCCAGGAGGATTCGCCGGCTCTGGGGCATCTGAGACTTGATCCTGGCGCGGACGGCCTCTTCCGTCAGGCCGTTTCTGCCGCAAACACGCTCGATAGCGCGCTCCTCGGCGGCGTCGGTGACCCAGATTTCGTCCACGAGGGAGGACCACCTGGACTCCACCATCACGGCGGCTTCAACGACCGCGACCTCAACGCCTCGGGCCCGCGCATCGTCAAGCATCGCCTGGACGCGCTCGCGGATCAGCGGATGCACAATTGCGTTGAGATGCTCCAGCGCCGCCTTGTCGGCGAAGACGATGGCGCCCAGCTTCCGGCGGTCCACCTCGCCGTTTTCCGCCAGAATGCCCTCGCCGAATGCCGACACAACTGCGGCCCAGCCGGGCGCGCCATTGCGGTAGACCTCGTGGCCCACCTTATCGGCGTCGATTACCTCGGCGCCCAGCTCCTTGAGTATCGCCGCGACCGTCGATTTGCCGGTGCCGATGCCGCCGGTCAGGCCTATGGTTATCATATCTTTTTGGCGCGCTTGCCGACGTTACCCATTCTAGCAACGGCCAAAGTTGAGGGTCAATAGAAAGGGGTTGGTATACAATGTCCCCATAGGCTGGTTCCCGGTCTAACCATACCCTGGACCTTGCTCTGAACCCCGATGTCGCAGATACTCTATGACCCCCGGGAATCGGGAAGTCTTCGAATCGAGGCTGAACCCCATACCCTATGACTCTCTTCGAGCACAGCGCAAAAGGGCGGCTTGAACGTGAGGCGCCGCTGGCCTCCCGCATGAGGCCGCGCAACTTTGACGAGTACGTGGGGCAGGAGCACCTCGTCGGGCCGGGCCGCGTGCTGCGCCGCGCCATCGAGGCCGACCAGGTCCCCTCTATGATCTTCTGGGGGCCTCCGGGCACGGGTAAGACCACACTGGCGTTCCTGATATCCCACGTGACAAAGAGCCACTTCACGCCCATCAGCGCCGTCGGCTCGGGGGTAGCCGAGCTGCGACAGGTGATCAAGGAGGCGCGCGACCGCCTGGGCCAACAGGGGCTTCGGACGATCCTGTTCATCGACGAGATCCACCGCTTCAACAAGGCGCAGCAGGACGTGATCCTTCCCCATGTGGAGGACGGCACAATCGTCCTGATCGGCGCGACGACGGAGAACCCCTCGTTCGAGGTCAACTCCCCCCTGCTCTCCCGCGCCCGCGTCTTCACCCTCAAGCCGCTCACGGACGAGCAGACCGAGCGCATCATACGCATGGCCGCAACGGACAAAGAGCGCGGCCTCGGCAACCTGGACCTGAGGATCGACGACGATGCGATGAAGCTAATGGTGACTATCGCCAACGGCGACGCGCGCATGGGGCTCAATATCCTGGAGGTGTCAGCAAAGGCGGGCACGCTAGCTGCGGACGGCTCGCGCCACGTCACCGCCGAGATCGTCGCGGAGGCCGCCCAACAGCGCACGCAGCTCTACGACCGCGCGGGAGACCAGCACTACGACACTATCTCTGCGTTTATCAAGTCCGTTCGCGGCTCCGATCCGGACGCAGCCGTCTACTACCTGGCGCGCATGATTGAGGCGGGGGAGGACCCGTTGTTCATCGCCCGGCGACTTGTCATCCTGGCGGCGGAAGACATAGGCATGGCCGACCCGCACGCCCTGCCCATAGCCGTCGCCGCGCAGCAGGCCGTGCACTTCATCGGCATGCCGGAGGGTCGCATCGTCCTCTCAGAAGCGGCGGTATATCTGGCCACCGCGCCCAAGAGCAACGCCTCGTACATGGCAATCAACAAGGCGATCGATGACGTTCAGAAGACCCGCAACGACCCCGTCCCCATGCACCTGCGCACGCCGTCACGGGCCTGATGAAAGAACATGGGCTACGGCAAGGGCTACAGGTACGCCCACGACTTCGAGGGCAACTTCACTCCAATGCAAAACCTGCCTGAAAGTCTCAAGGGCAAGCGCTACTACATCCCCGGGACTAACGGCTATGAGGCCCGCGTCGCTGAGCGTCTGCGAGCGTGGTGGGGCGAGCGAAGCGACCCGGGCGACGGCGGCGAAAAGGGCAAATCGTCGAAATAATGCGTCAAATGTAACGTTTCCCCCCTCTCGCGGCGTAAACATAGTAGAAGGGGTTTAACATTCGAATATGGCCATCTACGCGCTGATCTCACTCCTCTCGGCGATGGCGAGCCTCTGCCTGGGCGCCTTCGTCCTTGCGCGCGATACGAAAAACCCACTGAACCGTGTCTTCATGGGGTTGTCGGTCGCGGTGGCCTATTCTGCGTTGTGCGAGTTCGGCCTTCGCCAGGCCGACGGCAGCCACGAAGCCTGGCTCTGGATGAGGGCCGCATTCGCATGGCCCTTGATCCCCGCCACCTTCCTCCACCTGTCCCTCCTCCTCAGCGAACGTGAACGACCGCTCCATCATCGTGCCACGCTTCCCGCAGTTTACCTCCCGGCCATTCTCATCGCCGCATTTGACCTCTCCACAGTCCTGATTTCCGGTAACCTGCACCCCGCCTACTGGGGCTGGACTTATGATTTCCCTCGGGGCACCTTCGCAGGTGTTCTCGCTGCCGCATGGACCGTCGCCGTACTGGGAGGCGGGGTGGCCCTCCTGCTGCGGTACGTAATGGAGTCCCACAACCGCCGGCTGACCAAACAGGCGTCGTTTATCCTCCTGGGCGCATGGATTCCAATCGTGGCGTTCACCGCGAGCGTAATCGCCATGCCCGCAATCGGCCTTGAATACCCCAACTTCGTTTACGCTTTCTACGTGGCGGGGATGGGCTTCTTCGCGTATGCAATCTGGAAGCACGACCTGTTTGCGCCCGAGATGCTTATTGTCGCCAGGGAAACAATTGGCCAGATGACTGACGCGTTCTTCCTCGCAGGCCATGACGGGCGGATCAGAGAGGTCAACCCCGCCGCGATGCGCATCACCGGCCTGAACCGCGCTCAGCTCCTGGGGAAACCGATAGAGCAGCTTCTTTACTTCCCCGACGGGCGGGGCTCCGCAGGAGCGCAACAGATCCGGGACCTTATGCTCTCCGGCACAAAGTCCGAAATGGAGATAGCCGTCAAGACGGCCTTTGGCGCCCTTGCACCCCTTTCCATGTCCATTTCACCCATCCGCGGCAGCGGCGAGGAGCCCTTCGGCATGGTCCTGATAGGCCACGACCTCACGGAGCGAAAGTGGGCCGAGGGACAGCTCCGCAAGGCGCATGACGAGCTCGAGGCGCGCGTCAAAGAGCGGACGGCCGAGTTGGAAAAGGCGTACAACTCCCTGAGCGTCGAGGTGGAAAACCGCCGTAAACTGGAATCGCAGCTCGTGCAGACACAGAAGATGGAGGCCATCGGCACGCTCGCCGGAGGGGTCGCCCACGACTTCAATAACCTCCTGTCGGCCATTCTTGCCTACTGCCAGGTCGGCCAGATGACCGCCAAGCCGGGCGACCAGAACGTCACGTACTATAAGGAGATCCAGAAGGCAGCCGACCACGCGACGCATCTCACTCGCCAACTCCTCACCTTCTCCCGCAGGCAGGTGGTGGAGCCGCGCAATATCGAGATGAATGAGACAATCGCAGCGCTCCACAAGATGCTTCGCCGTCTCATCGGCGAATCGATTGAGCTGGTGACCCTGCCCTCTTCAGAGTCCTGCCTGGTACGAGTGGACCCCGGACAGATGGAGACTGTGCTGGTCAATATGGTGGTGAATGCGCGGGACGCGATGCCCATGGGCGGCCGAATACAGATTGAGATAAACAGGCAGACCACCCATCATGGCGACGGCGCACAGGAGAAATCGACAGGGAAGCGCTATGCAGTGGTCTCAATAACGGACACTGGCGTCGGGATGTCGGAGGAGGTCAGGTCGCAACTCTTCGTCCCCTTCTTCACCACCAAGGCAGTCGGCAAGGGCACCGGGCTGGGCCTCTCAACCTGCCACGGCATAGTCACCCAGGCGGGAGGACACATAACAGTGGAGAGCGACCTCGGCAAGGGCTCCACCTTCCGTGTATATCTGCCGCTGGTTGACCAGCCTTCCACCGTGGTGGATATCAAAGCCGGGCTGGCCGGGTCCCCCACAGGCACGGAAACCGTTCTGCTGGTGGAGGACGACGGCTCGGTACGGGAAATCTATGACCGGCTCCTCAGGCGTTGGGGCTACAAAGTGCTCACCGCTTCCAACGGCGTCGAGGCGCTTCGGGTGTGCGCCGAGCACCAGGACGAGAACATCGACCTCCTGATTACGGACGTGGTCATGCCGTTCATGGGCGGGAGGGAACTGGCCGAGAAGCTGCGCGAAACGCGGCCGAACACGAGGGTGCTCTTCACTTCCGGATACCCAGAGGACAGCCTGGTCCACAGCGGCGGCGGGACTGTCACGGTTGCGACCGATGCCTTCATACAGAAGCCGTACACGACGGATGCCATGGCCCGTAAAGTCCGCCAGGTACTGGAAGGTAAATAGACCCACGCGTCAGTCCGCCAGTATCAACCGGACCTGCTGGTCCAGCGCCTCGTCCGTGATGGCCCCCGACCAGCGGCTTGCGATCTTGCCTCTGCGGTCGATGCACACCGTTACCGGCAGACCAGATACGCCGTATGCCGCCCGCGCCTCTTCCGACGGCGGGATGCCCACAGGGTACGTCACCCCAATCTCGCGGATGAAGTCCCGCGCCTGCTGCTCGCTCGCCTCCCCCGGCAGGCCCATGTCCACGCCGACAACCGTCAGCCCCAGGTGCCCGTAGTCCCGGTAAACGTGCTCGAATATGGGCATCTCTTCGCGGCACGGGCCGCACCAGACCGCCCAGAAGTTGACGATCACCGGCTTCCCGCGCAGTTCCGAGAGCCCGAGCGACTCGCCGCCATCCGCGCTATCCCCCTGGTACAGCGATATGCTGAAATCCGCCGCGCGGTCAGCGGCGCGCCCAACTACGGCGCCCGCCCACAGGAACGCAAGCGCGCCGGCAATCAGCGTCGCCGCGTCGATGAAGACCGCCCGCCGCATTCTCCCTCTGTTGTGGCCCACTGTGGTGTCATCCATGCCGGCCTCACTGTTTACCTGCGAAATCGCGCAGGTAGTTGATCAGGCGCCATATCTCCTCCTCGGTCATCGCGCCGCCCAGCGCCGGCATGCCTGAGCCCGGGAGGCCGTTGGAGACGGTGGCGAAAAGATAGCTGTCCGGGTGGATCGGCACGTGCTCGTTAAGGTCGCTGGGCGCAGGGTCAAGCGAGGACGCGAGCGGGCCGTCGCCAAGCCCTCCGTCGCCGTGGCAGACGGAGCAGAACTGGAGGTAGGAAGTCTTTCCCTGGTCGATAGAGGCGGCCGTCGCGGGGAATGGGTTTTCGGCCGGGACTACGTAGTCGGACTCTCCTACACCCGCTCCCTCCACGAATGTCAGAACGCCCACGAGCAGCACCATAGCGCCGCCCGCGAGCGCCCCTATGCCGCGGATACCCGTAAACCCTCCCATTATCAGCCCGGATACTTGCACCAGAATTCCTGCGAGGGTTAACTGTGCACCGAGTAGTACGGTAGGGTTTGGGCCGGGGGATACGTGGTACGTGAGCTGGCCGTCCGGGTGGGCTGAGCATACGTAGTCGAAGCGCCCGGGGTTCTTGAACACCTGGGACGCGGCGCCGCCGGGCTGTACGTACAGCCCTCCGAGCTTGTGCGGCGCCGTGTCCTCGTTTCTAAGTACAAACGTATCCTTGCTACGTAGAAAGATCTCGCGCGGGATAGGGTCAAAATCCTCCCCGCGCGCGAGCCTCTCCGTAGTGCCGGCCGGAATTGTTATGACAATCTCCTCCGGGCATTCAAGACCTTCGCCCAGTACATCCAGGCTGCGTAGAGGGCGCAGGCCAGTGCGACACCGGCGGCCCAGAGGAGGATGAGCTTCTTCTTCCGCTGGGTGTCCATAGGGCTACGGCGCCCTGACTTCGGCTTCGACGGTGACATTGCCGCTGTCACGGAAGCTGAGTATTACGATGACGCTGTCGCCGACTTTGACGTCTTGCTTCAGGTCCAGGAGCATGACGTGGAGGCCCCCTGCTTTAGCTCTGCCTTGCCGCCTGCGGGGACCTCGATCAGCTCGACGGGCGACATGCGCATGACGTTGTCCACCATCTTCGATTCGTGCAGCTCCGTCCTGGTTGCGACG
This sequence comes from SAR202 cluster bacterium, assembly GCA_016872355.1. NCBI lineage: Bacteria > Bacillati > Chloroflexota > Dehalococcoidia > SAR202 cluster bacterium. The sequence continues at coordinate 78,062 of VGZY01000007.1, forward strand.
TCGCTGCGGGCGGAGACGAGGGCATCGCCCTTGTTGCCGTCGTTCACGATGGTCATGTAGACGGCGGAGGTTGCGCCTGAGCCCATCATTCCGGCGGTTGGGCTACCCATCATCGCGCCTGGGGTCCCCGAGCCCATCATGCCGGGCGTCATGGAAGCGGCTGGCGTCATGGAGCTTGGGCTCGTCGTGGACGCCGGCCTGGCCCACGCGCCCTGCACGCCTATCTTCGCGGCGGGCTGCGCGGTAGCGGTCGGCGGGACGGGTGTTGCGGACGGCTCGTCTTCGTCGCACGCGGCCAGCAGGAGCGCCAGCAGCGCGGCAAGGGCGAGCATTGAGACCAGCTTCAGGTTACAGTGTGACATTTAGTTGACTCCTTCATCGAGGACGCGGTTGATATCTTTGACCATGTCTTCAGGCAGCGCCCCGAACGGGAACTGGACGTGGAGCTCGCCGTCGCGGCCTACAAGGTACAGAAACGCGCTATGGGCTATGAGGTAGCCGGCCGCGCTTCCCTGCACGTTCTCCCTCACCACCGAGACGCCAAAGTCGTCCCATATCGCTTCCAGCGTGGGGCGCTCACCATAGAGGCCCAGGAAGGTGGGATCGAAGACGGAGAGGCGGTTCTTGAGGGCGGCGGGCGTATCGCGCTCCGGGTCCACGGTGATCATCAGGAAGGTGATCTCGTCCGCCCGGTCACCCAGTGCGCGCTTGACCTTGAGCATATCGGCGAGGCTCATGGGGCACACGTCGGGGCAGTAGGTGTAGCCGAAGTAGATCATTGCGAGTGGCCGGTCGGAGGCGCCCAGTCGGAACTGATCACCGTTGTGATCGGTGAGCTCAAAGTCCTGGACGAACCGGGGGGGGGGGGGGGGGGGGGGGGGGAGGGTTTGGGGGGGGGTGGGTTGGGGGGGGGGGGGGGGGGGGGGGGGGGGGGAGGGAAGGGGGGGGAAGAGGTTTCTGAGTGTAGATTTAAAG